>JAIRLQ010000061.1 GCA_031259345.1 Treponema sp. | reverse complement strand
CGGCTTGGCGAATGCAGGCGCTATTTCTGTGAAAACACCGAAAGGGTAATAGTGATAAATTCGGTCATTACTTTGGAAAAGTAGGTGTTTTTACGGTAGCATAAAAAAGCTTGCTGATAATAATCACCCTTTAGGCTGTACTTATGGACACGTTCACCGTCAATGTCGATACGGGCATACGGCAATATGGTGAAGGCGATACCGCTTTTAACCATGTGCAGGCAGGTCTCCCAATTGTCGGTTTCAAGGATAATGTTGGGGACATACCCCATATCCGCAAAAATTTTGTCAATGATGTTCCTCAGTTGATGGCCTTGTTTTACAAGTACAAAGGGGACTTTGCCGGCCTTTTGTAGAGCGAGAAAGGGATTACTGGTATTTTTTCCGCCGGCCTTATCCGAAAGATGAAAATCTTTTGGCACCAGGAGCAGCATTTCTTCTTTTTTCAAAGCGATACATTTAACTATGGGGTTTTTAAGTTTCTTTGCGCTGAAGATAATGTCAAGACCGCCTGCCAGGAGTCGTTCTTCCAGGACGGAATAAGAAGCTTCGCTCAGCTTGTATTGTACGCCCGGATGTAATTTAAGGAGTACCGGGAGTATGGCCGGAATGATGAGCGGGGAGTGATAGGGGCCGCAGCCAATGGAGAGGCGGCCTGTCAGTTCGTTGCGTATATCATCCATCTGCCGCTGAAATTCATCCATAACGGCCAGTATTTTCTTAGCCGCCTGGACATAGCGCTCACCAGCGTAAGTCAGGGGCATAGGAGAAAGGCTTCGATCAAAAAACCGGGCTCCCGCGCTTTCTTCGACATGGGCAAGCACATTACTGAGGGAGGGCTGGCTGATATTGAGTTTCTGGGCCGCCGCAGTAATATTCCCCTGCTTTGCAATCTCTAAAATGTACTCAAGCTGCCTGTCAGTCATTTTTCATCCTCCATAATATAAAACCTATGATAATCATTTGTTAAATAGTATTTTACAAATAATAATAATCCCTTTATATTAAAAATATCAATACCTTCAGTAGATATTGGAAATTTGAGCCCCGGTTTTGGGATATGAAAGGAGTAAAGATATGAAGCAATGTAAAATACTGATGCCCATTGGCGGTTTAGGGGCCGGTATACACCAGGAAGCCTTCAATAACGGAATGGCGATGGGTCCTGATGTTATCGCCATTGACGCGGGTTCTACCGATTCCGGTCCCGCATACCTCGCCAATGACATGTGTAAATACGCACGGGGGATGTTGAAAAACGATTTACAGATCGCCTTGATCGGGGCGAAACAGGGCGGAATTCCCCTCCTGATCGGAAGCTGCGGCACTTGTGGAACGGACAACATGGTCGATGAAACCGCCGAAATTGTTATGGAAATCTTCCGGGAGGAAGGTTTTACGGGAAAGATCGCCAAGGTCTATTCCCAGCAAAATCCGGAGGTCTTGAAACAAAAGTGGGATGAGGGCAAAATCCACCCACTGGAAGGGGCTCCCGAAATAAGCGTTGAAACTTTTAACCAGTGCGCCAACATCGTAGCCGTGATGGGGGCCGAACCCTTTCTGGAGGCCCTGGAAAACGGCGCCGATGTGGTACTCTGCGGACGGGCCACCGATACTGCCATCATTGCGGCGCTGCCGGTCAAAATGGGATGTAATGTCGCCGCAGCATGGCATGGGGCCAAGACAGTGGAATGTGGGGCCCAGTGTACGGATAATGAGGAAGGCAAAGGGGTGTTTCTTACCGTGGATGAGGAGGGGTTTACCGTAACGCCCCTGCTGCCCGGTACTCATTGCACCCCCTACACTGTCTCCGCGCATTTGCTGTACGAGAATGTAGACCCCTTCCGTTTGACGGAACCTTCCGGCGCCATGCTGACCCATGACGCTGTGTACACCCAGATAGATGAACAGTCGGTGTATGTAACGGGTTCCCAATTTGAACACGCCGCACAATACACGATGAAACTGGAAGGGGCCGCCGTCGCGGGTTTCCAAAACATAAGCCTCGTGGGAATCGCCAACCCCAAGATTACGGCCGACCCGGATAAGTGGATCAGAAACATCAGCGCTTATGTGGATACATATATCCGTAAAATCGGTATTTCTGCTGAGGATTATTCGTTTAACTTCAAAGCCTACGGCTATAACGCCGTCCTTGACGGTCCTGTTCCCGAAGGTACGCTGCCACCCCGGGAAATTGGTATGTTGCTTACCGTTACCGCCAAAACCCAGGAAATGGCCACCCAGATAGCCAAAGTGTTCAACCCCTTTTTGTTGCATTTTCCGGCGGATTATGACGGAAACTCCCGGGTACAGGAACAACTGCCCAGTTTTGCGTTTCCCTTTTCGCCGGTGGATTGTCCACGGGGGGGTACCTGCGAATTCAAACTCCACCATGTGGTTGATGTGGCCGACCCGCTGGAACTGGTACAGTTTGAATATGTGAATATCGAATGAAGAAGGTTTTATGAAAGGGATGATTTTTGTGCTGGCTGTTATACCGGTATTATGTTTCGCGGAAAATAACGGCGATAAAAATTATAACATAATACCGATATTTAAGCATGAATTTGTTTCCTTTGAGAACCAGCAGTACCATACACCCAGAGGTGGAATGATATTTATGAAAGGCGAACAAACGCTTCCGCTGTCAGTAGAACGCGACAGCCTTATGATTATGGCGTTTTATCAGCCATACCTGCTAAAAGAAAAGGGTTCTGCTCACGCTGAACTTGCCGGATATTCGGATATATATCATAAAATCTCCTTTGCCGCGGATAGAAGGATAAAACGCCACAATATATTGGGTGGTTTCAGAAGTTCTTCTGATGAGCCGGTATACGGCGGAATACAAACTTTTCAGACAACGATAGGATATGGTTACGAGTTTGTACGGACCGAATCACTTTCTCTAACGCTGGGTGCATCGATAATGGCGCCGGAATTTGACATCGGCAGCATAACGGTTCCGGTATTTCCAATGCCGTTTATCAAGTTTGATTTTACTTCTTCGTGGATAAATCTTTCATTCAATTGGACAACCTCTCCGGAGCTTGATGTTGTTATAGCGCCTGAAAGCAAAATTCGCATGAACGGAACTTTCAGCATGGAAGGCTTCAGCGGTATCCGGGATTTTCTGTTTGAATGTACCCTTTGGTACCGTTTTTTTAACAAAGAAGACAAATTAGGGGATTTTGCGGGAATAGGCGCGGGAATAAAAAATGACAGCATAAATTTTGATCTGGGCGAAAAAGACAGAATGTATGATATGGGATATTATTCTGTATTTGGTACAATAGACGTTTCTTTTTTGGAAATAAGCGGTGGCTATATTTTTCGCAGCTGGGAACTCTATGATGGCACAACTGAACAATCATCGGGCAATGGATATTTCATAAGCGCCCGGTTGACATATCGGTTTTAAAGAAAGGAGCATAAAATGGCACAGGTAAAAGAATTGGCAATGTATGTGCGTTCAAAAAACGCCGGTCCCTTTTGGGTAACAGTTGAAATCTTTTGCGATAAAAATGAATCTTATAATAGGATTAAGGATTCTCCCAACATCACCGGGGAAAAGGTCGCGGCTCTGTACCACGTGGACGCGGCTCATATCAAGGTTTTTTATGTTGACAGCATCCGGGTAATTAAATTTTCATTTCCCCGGCCCCTGCCTTCGGGACATAAATATGAAAATGATATGCACTTCGGCCAGCAATATATCCGCTTGGCCGAAACAGAAGTGTAGATACCGCTAACGAGTGGAAAGGAGTATATAATGCTGGTTATGGCGACTGTTTTTTTGCTGGCGGTTCTGCTGGTGTTAATTTTAAAAAGTAATTTCTTGCCGGGAAATATCATGGCGCTTCTTCCGATTGTGGTGGCCCTTGTTATTGGAACAGGATTTATCAACACGATGAAATTTGTCCACGAAGGCATCAGTGACGTGCTGGTCATCGCCGCGTTGTTAATCTTTGCCACCATTTACTTCGGCGTGATGGCCGATGCCGGACTCTTTGAGCCTATCATTAACCGTATGCTGAAAAATAAATTTATCGGCAAAAGCGTGTTTAGCGTAACAGCGATGACGGCGCTGATTGCCGTTATTACCTCTTTGGATGGACAGGGAATATCCGCTCTGATGATAACGGTTCCCCCCATGCTGATCGTATTCGACAAATTAAAAATAAGCCGGACCTTGATGGGGCTTATTTTTTTAACCGTACTTACTACGATGAACCTCCTTCCCTGGGCAGGCCCAATGGCCCGAACAGCGGCCGTTCTTGGCCTTGACGATGTGATGATCCTGTATCGCAAGATTGTTCCGGTACAGGCCGTAAGCCTCATTTCAAGTTTCGTCATCCTCTATTTTGCTTCCCGGGCGGAACAAAAACGCGGAGTCTTTATTCCCGCCGGGGATCTCCAGTTGGCGGGAAAAATCGCCGATTCCGAAAAAACAAAGGCTCTGCGGCGCCCCAAACTTTTTTGGATTAATTTTAGTATAACGCTCATTCTCCTGACTTCCCTGTTCATTGGAGTTCCTTCCTACATCGCCTTTCTCTTAGGTTGCGCCATCGTGCTTCCTCTTAACTACCGCAGCATCAAAGAACAAAACGCCCGGATTAAGGATCACGCGGGGGATCTCCTCGTAAATGTATATACCGTTGTGGGAGCCGGGTCGCTGCTGGGGATCATGGACGGAACCGGTATGTTTAACGCCCTCGCAAATGCTATCGTTTCGGTAATTCCTTCACAGCTAAACAGTGTTATCCATATCATTGTGGGGCTGTTTATTACGCCCCTCAGTTGGCTGCTCAACGCCGATGCAATGATTTACGGCATTATGCCGGTGTTAGTGGATGTCGGCGTCCAATACGGCGTTTCGCCGGACACGGTGGCATCCATGGTTGTCGTGGGACGCTGTTTGGGAGGCGGAGCCTGCCTGACAACCGCTTCAACGCATCTCGGCCTTGCCTTGATGGGCCTCAATTACCGCGATACCTTCAAGGTGGTCTATAAATGGATTCTGTTACTGGGAACCACGATGGTGTTACTCACAGCGATCATAGTGAAATAAGCCGGTTTAAAAAAAAGGAGAGTATGATTATGTTGCTTAACAAGGAGCAGTTGGAAGAATTGCGGGGTTTCGACACCCCCACGGTGTGGAACGCGCTGGAAAGTTTCAAGATCAGGCCCAACATGGAAGGGTTTACCTATCCCGGTATGCTGCCACGTACCCCAACTGCCGTTTCGGAAAAGCCTATGGTGGGTTATGCCGCAACCGCAAAAGTATCGGGTATAAAAGTCCCCACACCGGAGGAAAAGGAGATGATGTTTGCCTTTTTTGAGGATGTCAGGGCGATGAGCGGCCCGGTGATAGCCGTGGTACGGGATATTGATTCCCGGCCCATCGGGTCCTTCTGGGGGGAGGTGCAGGCGACTACCTTCAAGGCGCTGGGCGCGGTGGGAACCTTGACCCACGGAGGGGTGCGGGATCTGAACGAGGTAGGGCCGCTGGGTTTCTGTTTCTTTTCCACGGATATCATGGTGGCCCGCTCGGAATCCCATTTGGTAGACCATAACTGCCCGGTGGAAATATGCGGTCTCCTGGTGAGCCCCGGCGATTTGATCCATGCCGACTGTCATGGGGCGGTGGTGATTCCGGCGGATGCCGCTCCGATGCTGGCGGAGGCCTGCCGCCGGATCTCCCATGCGGAACATTTTGTCCTGGAACCTTGCAGAAAGGCGATTGAAGACGGCGTGAAGCCCACAGTGGCCCAACTACGGCAATGGCGCGGG
>JAIRLQ010000043.1 GCA_031259345.1 Treponema sp. | reverse complement strand
GGGGTCTTAAAAAAGGGGAAAACCAGGGAACTGTTTGCCAGCCCCGGCCTGGCGGCAGTGGCCCGGCTTACGGGCTGCAAGAACATCAGCCCCGTCAGAATCACCGGAAACCGGGAAGTGTATGCTCTGGACTGGGACCTATCTCTCCGGACCGCCGTCCCAACGGAAGCCGGCATTACCCATGTGGGCATCCGGGCCCACGATTTTATTCCGGTGTTCCAGGCTAAGGCCGCCGGGGAAAACCTGATCCCCCTCAGGCTGGCCGCCCGGGCGGAGGAGCCCTTTGAGGAGGCGCTGCTCTTTACCAATGCCGCCAGGGAATCCCCTTCCCCCGGCGGTTCCGGGGAATCACCGGGAAAAAACGGGCCGGGAAATTCCGGCCTGCTGTGGTGGAAGTATTCCAAATACCTGGAACTCCCCGCCCTTCCCCCTTACCTCTACGCACCACCGGAACGGCTGTTATTGCTGCGTTAGTCCTTGCCGGAACCGGCCCTAAAACAACCGGGCGCATCAGTCCCACGATGCCGCGTTGCAAGAATAAAACCATTGACAGAAGTAAAATAATATGACATTATAATCAGAATCTGTCCACAAATCCGGTGTGCAAACTGCGTTTGCGGCTTTGTGGACAGACGTTGATTAAAAGTCCAAGGGGCTACAAACAAGGGGAGTTTGTTATGGCAGACGGGAAAAATAACTTTGGGGGAACGGCCGGGCAAAAGGGCGGTTCGAGCTTCGATGGGAGCGTATTGGGAAATTTCGGCACGAACTTTGTCGCGGGGTTTCTTACCCTAATAACCCTGGGCATTGGGTATCCCTGGGCCATAGCCTATCGCCAGAAGTGGCTGCTATCGCATACAATAATCGAGGGGAAACGCCTTACCTTTGACGGAACCGGCGCACAGCTTTTCGGTAACTATATTAAATGGTGGCTCCTTTCTATTGTTACCCTGAGCATTTACGCAATATTTTTTATGCCTGTCCGCATGCAGCAATGGGTGGTAAAGCATACCTTTTTTGAACAGCACTAACCATTTTTTACAACCGGCCTGAAAGAGGAAATCTATGAAAAAAGTTATAAAAATAGCGATAATAACCTTGGCCGTTGTCGTGGCGGCAGTGGGAGTCCTCTTTGTGGTGATTCCCCTTGCCACGTCAAAGAAGGCGGAGGCGGTACTGGCAGAGGCCTTTACCGAAGCGGGGGTTCCCGAAGATATGTGGAGCGCCGGCAGGGTATACTATGTTCCACTTCTTGGGCATTTGACGGTTGAAAAACTGGAATTCGGCGAAAGAGGCGTTGGCGCCTTCCTGGAGGCGAAAAAGGTCACCCTGGCGCTTAACACAAACAGCGAAGAGCTTTTCGCGGGTTCCGTGGATATCCAGGGCCTGTCGTTCTCGGCGGCCAATATGGGCGTTACCGTCAAGGATCTTTCCCTGAATGATTTTTCCGTAGACAAGACGCTTTTCAGGGACTCGCCGGTTAAGGCCGTCAAAAAACTTGGCAATATCCGTTTAAGCGATGTACTGTTCATGAGAAAAGAACAAAGATTCTTTTCTCTGGGACGGCTCAACGTTGATGCCGGTTACGCCGAAGGAAAGGGCATGCTTCCTTCATCGGTATCGTTAAAGGAACTGGCAATAGATATCCGGCAGCTTATACCGTTTTCCGCCCTGCGCCCGGAGTACCGGCTTTCGAACCTCGAACTTAAAAATTCGTTTTCCGGCGGCGTTTATACGGCTAGTCTTGTCACCGATTGGGCCAATCTTTTTACGATAAAGGCCGATCTTGGCCTTTCTTTGCCCCGCACATTCCTGGCATCCGGTGATATAAGCGAATTCGCCCTGTTTGATTATAAAAGAGATCTAATGATGGATTCGCTTGCCCTTACCTATACCGATAAATCACTCCTGGATCATGTTTTTGAACTCGCGGGGCTGTCCGGCGGCAGGGCCTATGCCGCGGAGCAGTTGAGCGAAACGCTCATGATGTTTGCGGTAATGGGCGGAGTCGACGCGGAAAGATTCGTGGCCGAAGTGGCGAACTTTATTGAGAAACCCGGAAAGTTTGAACTAAAAACAAGCCTCGATTCCCCCGTAAACTTTGAGGGCATAAGCCGGAACCCCTTCATGGCGAACCTAAGCCTCTCCATAAACGGTGGAAAGCCTTTCACCACCGGCGGATATTAGGCTTGTTCGATAACCCGGTTGTTATCGTGGACTAAAGCCCGTCCAAGTCCTGCGGTTTCTCGCCCTTCGGGCCGTGAAACCTGCGTTTTTTCAAGGAAGCTGTTCAGAAGCTGAGGTTTCCGGCCAGCTCTATTAGAAGCATGACTGGTCCCGCTACGGGGCCAGGCGGTATTTTTTGCCCATAATTGTATAAGAGGCTGAACTTTATGGAAAACGAGAAGAAAAAAAGAATACTGGTTTTAGAAGGATTGCTGATATTGGGGCTTGTGCTGGCAGGGTGCGAATTGGACGAAGACGCGGGCAACAGCGCTTACATGTTCAAATTCAGGGTGCAAAATAACAATAGTACGGCTACTATCGTCAGGGTCGAGTTTCTTAACGGTACCAACAGAAACAGCTTTGTGCTGCGTCAAACTTACGGGACAAATCTCGGCCAGGGCGAATTGTCCAATGAATACAAAGTGTCCGGCTTTACAGAGAAGTACGGAACTGACGAGCGCTATTGCGCCGTGATAATTACCTATAATGACGGAACCGACGCCTTTGGTTACTGGCATTCCGGCCACGAAGGCAAAATTTTGGTTAGGTCAATAGATGATTATTGGACTGGAGATAAAAAGATAGAATTTAGCCAGGGAAAGTGGTAGATTGAACTAACTTTTATTCGCAGTGGGGTCTAATACTCCAATTTTATTTTGTTACCTTTTATTTTTTTTAATCAATACCCACAATAATTTCAATGTTTTTTGTCCCATGACGAAACCGCCAAGGATGGCGGCGGGCATGGGATATATGATCGCTATTCCACTTTGAATTTTGATACTTCCTTGACCAGTACACCAATGTTTTCCTTGTTTCTTCCGCTGATGATGTTTACGTGATTCATCGACGCACTGATTTGATCTGATCCGACGGCCATCTCGTTCATTCCGTTGGTTATCTCCTGAGTTGCTAGTTCAAGATTCTTACTTTCCTGTATTACCTGACGGCTCCCTTCAAGCATCTCCTGTGAACCGCCCTTAACCATTTGGGTTACCTCGTTCAAGCGGCTGATAGCTTCCAATATCTGCTTGCTCCCCGCGCCTTGTTCCTCCATGGCGTTACGGATATTTTCTTCCTGGTCGGACACGGTTTTAACCCCGCTGTCTATGGCCTCAAATTTTTTG
>JAIRLQ010000029.1 GCA_031259345.1 Treponema sp. | reverse complement strand
CATATTTTTGATCTACCGGATCGGAAGTTTATGTTTGACGCGGAATTGAACATCTGGACCGGTGATGTTGCCCTGGACAATGAACGGGTTAGCAGACTGCGTAAAGACGGCAAGACGCTACTGAAAAACTATAACAAGAAAAAAGCGGAATACGACAAGGGGCCGTTCAGGACCCCCGCGGAAATATATGCGGAACAACACGCCCCGAAGTCTGCGTTACAGGTGGTCGGCGGCGATCCTATTATCCCGGAAACACCGCAGACGATCACCCTGGTAAATACCAAACCAAAACGCAAATACAAGGGGTTATTCGATGTTGACTGACTAAGGCAATCCCCGCCCCGCAGGGGGTGGATAAATCTAAAGTCCAGTACAAAAGGAGAAGGTATGGGCGATGAAAAAAAGAGCAACATCCATAAAGCAATCGAATTGCTTGAGGAAAACGGCTTCTACGTTTTTAAGGCGGAAGAAGAAGTGTCTGAGGACGGGTATCCGTATCCGGGAGAAGGGACCATCGAATTGAAGATGGTCCGGCAGGAGCGGGTAAAACACCAGTAATACCCCCAGCGGGAAAAGGAGTGAGACATGAACGAACGGAAAGAAAACGAATACAACGAAGACCTGTATAGTCGTTTTTTTGACATTGTTGGTTCCCCGGAAGAGGGGAAACGGACCAGCCAGAGCAAAGCGGCCCAGGCAATGGGGTATTCGGCGGGTGTAATATCGGCCTATAAGAACCGCGCCTATAACGGCAATGTCCGCGCCCTGGAGGAACGGATTGAGGCATGGCTTAAACGGGAAGCCCGGCGGCTTGCCCGGATTGACGTGCCTGTTACCGAGACCGCCGCCATGGAACAGGTACGGAGGGCGATCACCATCGCACAGGATGAGGCGGATGTCGCCGTAATCATCGGGGAAGCGGGAACCGGTAAAACGACCGCCCTGCGGCAATACGCAAAGGAAAGCCATTCGGCCTTGCTGATAGATGTCGATCCGAGTTTCTCGAAGGTCGTGCTGATGAACGAGATCGCCCATGCCCTTGGCGTTGAGGACAAGGGCGGCATGAATGCCGTTATTGACCGGGTTATAACGGCCCTAAAGGATCGGGATGCGGTTTTGATAATCGATGAAGCGGATTATCTGTCCGACGGGTCTCTTGAACTGGTCCGCCGCATTATCAATGACAAAGCCTGTACCGGGGTAGTGCTGGTAGGGCTTCCTACCCTCGAATACAAAATCCGCAACCTCCGCAATGACCATGAGCAACTCATCAGCCGGGTAGGGGTCATGGTGAAGCTCGGCAGACTGAAAAGAAACGATACGGAAAAAATTCTTGCCGGGGTCTGGCCGGACCTATCGGGAGAAACCGTTGAGGCATTTATAAAAGGCGCCAACGGTTCAACCCGTACCCTGGTGAAACTGATGGGCCGGGTCCACCAGATGATGGGTATCAACCGGGTGGAAAAACCGGACACGGACATAATCGCCGCTGCCGGTGAATTGCTGATGCGGTAGGAGGGAACGATGCGGAACATCATTCGTTGGCTGTGTTTTAAATTTCCGAATATTTTTATGCGTTTTTCGGAATGTAAGATTTACCCGCGGCATGAGACGTGTAAATACGCACGGCATTGTCCAATGTGGAATTAACAGGAGGGGAACTATGATCGGATTTTTGTATCGGCGGGCGGTAGCCCTCAAAGAGTTCGGGGAACGCCGCCATCTGCCCTGGCTTATCAAACTGGGCTTGGCTATCCAGGGGTGGGTGTCCAAGTTTTGTATCGAGGGTCTTTGAAAGCGTGAAAGGAGACCTACGGGCTTTCAAAAGAATCGAAAGATTCGTAAAAGATAATTCAGAACCATAGGAGGTTTTTATGAACGATCAATTTATGACGGACAGCCAGGGGCGGCAGGTACCCGTTGAGCTGGTGAAAGAGATTGACAAACTGCGGGATCAAACGGTCAGGCGGATTGCCGATGAAGCGATGAAGATGAAAGAAGTCCTGGGGGATTTTAAGAAACGCATCCGGGATGACATCTATGCATTCGTCGGGCTTTCCGCGGAGCAGTATGGCAAGAGCTGGGGCGGGAAGAAGGGGAATATTACGCTTAGTACATTTGACGGCAAATACCGGCTTATCGTAGCAATGGATGATACTATCACCTTTGACGAACGGCTCCAGATAGCGCGGGAACTTATCGGCGATTGTATAAAGAAATGGAGTGACGGTTCCCGGAACGAAATTAGAATTCTGGTACAGGATGCCTTCCAGGTTGATAAAACGGGGAAGGTATCAACGGCGAGGGTACTCGGACTTCGCCGTCTTGACATCCACGATCCCGATTGGCAAAAGGCGATGACCGCCATAACCGAAAGCATCCAGATATCGGGGAGTAAACAATATTTACGGTTTTATGAGCGGGATGAACAGGGGGCGTATATCCAAATCCCTCTTGATGTAGCGGCCTTATAACACGAAAGTGAAACGGCGGCCTTGAGACGGCCACCGTCGTCCGGGAGCGGCGTTCCGGACCTGAAGATGCAAGCCAAAGGAGTAAGTATGAAAATAGTAGAACAAAGCCACATGATACTGTATCCGTGTACTGAAGATGACTGGGAAACAGAATACAAACTAATTGAACTGGCCGGCCGGACGGCATATAAGTCAGAAAATAAAATCAGTGCCGAAAGCCATATTGCATTTATTAAGGGAATCGTCTCCCGTAATCATCTGGCCGTAATTGAGTTTGGAAACATAGTCGTCCATTTTGTTACGGATAGGGGAATTACGCATGAATTAGTCCGGTATCGACTATGTTCGTTCGTACAAGAAAGCACCCGTTATTGTAATTATGGTTCCGGCAAGTTTGGCAACGAAGTGGCCTTTGTAATGCCATCTGGTCTTGATGACCTGCTAAGGAAAGGCGAATGGATACAATCATGCCGTGATAGTGAGGATCAGTATCTGAAACTTTTAGAGATTGGCTGTACCCCGCAACAAGCGCGGGCGGTACTTCCCAATTGTACAAAGACAGAAATAGTGGTCAAGGCGAATTTTCGGGAGTGGCGCCATGTATTTGAACTTCGTGCGGTATCAAAAGACGCACACCCGGACATGAGGTTATTGATGATTCCATTGTATGAAGAAGTACGTGCTATCTGTCCGCAGATATTTGATTTGGGAGACCCTGAATAAGTTGCGGCTATGATGAAGCATAAGCTCAAGGGGATAGCCCATCAGCGGATATTGGAATTTCTCAAGACCCAGAGCCGGCCGGTATCGATAAACCGAATCGCCAGGGAATTAGGAACCACCCGGAACG
>JAIRLQ010000020.1 GCA_031259345.1 Treponema sp. | reverse complement strand
GACGGGATTGTCAACGACATCATCAAGGGATTGGGCGGCGAGCCGGTGGCCTTTATGACCAACACAAAAACTTTTCCCTGGATTGTGATACTTTCCGACGCATGGAAAGAAATAGGCTGGAGCGCAATTATTTTTATTGCCGCGCTCATCGGAATTGATCCTTCGCTGTTCGAGGCGGCGATGGTCGAGGGGATCAGCGCCCCGCAGCGGGTCTGGTACATTACCCTGCCGTCAATTCGTCCGGTCATTGTCATGGTGGTACTGCTTCGCCTGGGAACCATACTTGATGCGGGCTTTAACCAGATGTTCATGCTCTATTCGATTCCGGTGTACAGCGTGGCGGATATTATTGATACCTGGGTTTACCGGCAGGGTCTTTTGGAATTCCAGTTTGGCCTCGCCACGGCGGTTGGAATTTTCAAGGGGGTCATCGGCCTCCTCCTTGTGGTATTTTCCAACTGGATGGTCCGCAAGGTCAGTGATTCATCGTTATTCTAGCGGTGTTCGTTTAAGGAAAGATGATGATAACAAAACGAATAAAGGGAACCTCGGTACGGCTGACAACCGTTGATCGGCTTTTCTATTTTCTGCTGGATTGTTTTTTAATACTGACGCTTATAATCGTGGCGATTCCCATCTGGAGTACCATAACCCTTTCTTTCCGTTCCAATACGTTTATTGGCAGCAACATTGAAGGGATGTTTCTGCCTCCCTGGAAATGGTCTGCCGCCGCATACCGCGCCCTCCTGGGCAATAACGGTTTTCTCACCGCTTTCTTCAACAGTCTGAAAATTTTTGTGATGGGCGTTGCTTGCGCCCTGATCTTTACTGTTCCGCTGGCCTATGCGCTTTCAATAAAAACGCTGCCGGGACGGAAATTTTTCAACGTGTTCATTCTTATTCCGTATCTTTTTAACGTTGGGTTAATTCCCACCTACCTGGTGGTGAACCGCTTGGGGCTGTCTAATCATCTTGCGGCGATTTTTTTACCCGTAGCGATCAGTACGTACAACTGCCTCATCATGCGGGGATTTTTTGAGGGCGTCCCCGATGAATTGAAGGAGTCCGCCCGTATCGACGGCGCGTCTGAAATAACGGTGCTGGTGCGGATTATGCTGCCCTTGTCCAAGCCGATCATCATGACCATTGGGCTGTATTATGGGGTCCAATTTTGGAATGACTTTTTTCATGCCATGCTCTATATCAATAACAATGCGCTCCTTCCCCTGCCCATTCTGCTCAGGAATATCCTCATGGCAACCGGTATGAACGAATTTGTTGAGGTTAACGCCTTTGGCGAAGCCCCCATTCAGGCGATAAAAGCGGCGAGTGTTTTTATGGCGGCCATTCCCATGATCATCGCCTATCCATTTATACAGAAATATTTTACCAAAGGTACGCTCTTGGGAAGCGTAAAAGGATAACTGAAATTTTTGGAGGAAAGAAAATGAAAAAGATCGCAATGTTGTGTATTTTTGCCGCGGCGACTCTGGCGTTTTTTGCGGGGTGTAGAAAAAAAGACGGTTCCACAGGACTGGTAACCATTGAGCTGTGGTACGGTGCGGCGGTAACCGAAGCGGGGCCGCCTCCGGCGGACTGGAAGGCTCTGCAAATTATCAGGGATAAACTCAATATTGATTTGCGCCTCAGCGCTCTGCCTTCCAGCGAGAGTGATCAGGATGTTAAGATAAACGCCGCCGCCGCGGGAAACACTCTGCCGGATATTTTTATGGTACGCCGCGATCCCTTTATGAATATTTCCCGGGTCGGGGTCATCGCCGCGGTGGACGATCTTTATCCCCTTATGCCCCGCCGGACGGAAATTCAATATGATGCGGACAGCCGGGCTTTTACCACGATTAATGGAAAATCCTACGGGCTGGCTTCACCGGGGGCCATTGCCAAAAACGAGGGTATCCTTATCCGCAAGGACTGGCTGGATAAATTGGGCCTGCAAATTCCCGTTACCGTTGAAGATTACCTGGCTGTGATGAAAGCCTTTACTACCCGCGACCCCGATGGCAACGGGAGAGCGGACACTTACGGTTATGGCGCCTTTATCGAGATCAATAATTTCGAGGAAGGGCTGGGCCGCCGCTTCGATCCTTTTTTTGGCGCTTTCGGTGTTCCGGGGACATGGAACCTTTCCAAGGCCGATCCGGGCCTGAATGTACGGAAGCCCGGATATTTCGACGGGCTTTCCGTTATAAAGCGGATGATCGATGAAAAAGTGATTGACCCCAACTGGGCCAGTTACAATAAGGATGATTTTCGCGCCGCATGGAAACAGGGGCGATACGGTATCATGCGTGAACAGAACGCCGCCTTTGCCGCCGAAAACAACTACGCCCCCTTTGACAAAAATTTCCCCGATGGTGAGTGGATCGTGATCGACCCGCCCAAAGGGCCGGATGGTCAGCAAGCCGTGGGGGTGTATACTCAGGCGTACCGGATATACGCGGTTTCCACAAAGGCAATGAATGCGGGGAAAGGACCGGCTATTGCCAGATTGCTTGAATGGATGTCTTCCGACGAAGGGTACTTCCTTTTGGGCTGGGGTGAAGCAGGGCTGAACTATGTGCTTGGCGAGGATGGAGTGCCGACGGTGAATGGTATTCCCGATCCCGCCAAAGGGTTCACCCAGCCCGATATGCAGCCCATTACCCAACTTCGCAATATGGTGTACTATAACAGCGAGATTGAATTACTGGCCCGTTACCCCACATACAGGGCCCCCACTTCGGGCAAGAGCATGAGCGCTCTTACGGTGCTGCGCGACATGCAGAGCCGGCCCTGGATGCCGAATATTGGCGGCGACGCGCTGCCCGCTCCCAATGCCGACCTCAAGCGTTTCTACGAGCAGGGAGTTGTTGAATTCCTTACCGGGAAGCGGCAGCTCACCAGGGATAACTGGAATGGGTGGGTAGCGGAATTTGACAAAGTGGGCGGCGTGGACTGGGAAAAGGCCGGTATTGCCGCTGCGGAAGCCGCAAGTTATTTACGCTGATTGTAGGCAGAGCGGAAACATGGACGTATTGAAAAACCTTCTGCAAATAGCGGTGATAGCAGCGGGAACCGCCATTGATCGGACAAAGCCGGTTTCTGAACGGATGGTCCGTTCGGTAATGAAGCGGTACAAGCCAGAACAGGTGCAATGGCACTATGAACACGGATTGGTACTTCAGAGCATTTTTTTGAAGGGCCAGCGGACGGCACAGGAAGATCTCTGTAGTTATGTAAAATCAATGTACGATACCAAAATCACGGCCGCAGGGGATATACTTACATACCGGGAG
>JAIRLQ010000001.1 GCA_031259345.1 Treponema sp. | reverse complement strand
ATCGGCGTACTATGCGTCGAACCTCTACCTAGCCATAGCGCCAGTTCAGCATTACAGCCTCTCTGCCACGTTCCCGAAAATCCCGGCAGGCCATGGACATGAAAGCCGTCAAGGGAGGGCGGTAATTCCCTCCGGTCCTCTGCCGGGAATACCCTTTAGAACCTGTGGCCGCAAAACCCTTTACCTTTTTCATGGGCGGCCACGTCCAATTACTCAAGGTCCCCATTTCCCTATAAATGGGTAAGTTATCCGGATCCTGGTTCCCGGCAAGCAGACGGCGGCTTCCGTCATTACGTTGATGGGTTGGTTTACCTGCCCCGACCGGGTATCGAACCCGAATTGAACGGATAAATCAGGTTGCAATCCTGATCGCCCCCTCCGGGTTACAAGCCCGGCGCTCTCACCTTTGAGAGCTTCACCCTCGTGCCGGGACAGTAAACTGTCCCGGCTTTGTTATATGATTGCCAAGCTGTCCATGGGCCAGTTCCACGCGCTAGGCATCCGGTAATTTTGTATGAAGCCGGGATTGGTTTTTACTTTATATTGGTTCCCGGCATCAGGTATAAAACCGCATGGGGTATCCTTCAATCCATTAAGGAGGAAAATCACCTCCACATGAAGGTTTCCCCATATATTGCTACTACGCAATAATGGCGACCTCCAATTCACCCAGTTCCTTATTCAGGAATTCTTTGATGGTCTGGACCGCCGTATTCCGCCAGCGGCCCCCGTCAGCTTCGTAAAGGCAAACGCCCACAATGTTCTCCTCTGGTTTAAACAATTTCAGCCGCAAAAGGAAATCACTGGCAGGCTGTTCAACATCTCGGAAGGTCCGGTAGGGCTTCAGGGCAACGATCTTCGGGGCGGATTCTTTTTGGGTGATCGCCCCTGATATTCCCTTGGTAACTTCCGCGATCTGGGTAACTCCGTCGTCAGCCAGGGTAAAACCAGTACCGCCCGTTACCCTGGAAACGTAGTTGATTACTCTTTCCCGGTCCTTGGATTCCTCGAAAAGGGAATTGAGGGATATGATAAATTCTTCTACCTCTTGGTATTTCCCAAAGTGGTAGGATTGCAGCCCCTGGTCCGGGGTTGCCACGGCTATCAGATCCCGATCCCTGTCTTTGCCGTTCAGGGTGGAATAGAGGGATACCTCGCCGGGATTCTCCACCACGATAATGTGATTTTTCAGTTCCAGCTTGTCCACATTGGCCTTGATATAATCCGCAAACCCGGTGAGGGTATGCAGGCCAATCTTGTCCGGCCTGGGTTCGTAGAAAATCGGTTTGATATTTCCGTTAGCATCCCGCCCGAATTTCAGGCCTTCCACGTCAATGAACATTGACTGATCAATAATGCGCTCTAAGGTTTTAACGCCTTCCCCGTCCAATTTTACGCCTCCTTTTGCTTAGGAAAATGCACAAGGCCGCCTTCTTTTTCCGATTCTTCCTCGTCAAAATCAAGGGTTTTCTGGTTCGGATCAAAGGCGTAAGCCTGTGCCTCGCCATTTTCAACCCCGATAACAATAGAAGCCTCATGGGGTACAATACTGGCAAGACTTGCGGTAACTGAAACGCTCGTAGAAGCGTTCCGCCGATCCTTTGCGGGCTTGATGGCGATTTCAATTTTCACCTTCCGTACCGCATCGGGTTTTGTGTTGGGGTCCTGTATGTTGTTGAGCAACTTGCGCCATTCAGCTTCAAACAGGTCAATAACTGCCCCTGAATTCAGGGTTTCCAAAGTAACTTGCTGATAATCCAATGATTACCTCCTAATTCCTATAATTAAGACGCTTTCGCGCCACGGAATTTGTAATTTTGTCCGCTTTTCATGCGGAGCGTTTCATAGGCGATTCTTATCCCATATCATCCTCAATCTATTCAAAAAACCTCCGGCAAGGTTTATACTGGACTTGCCAAAGACCCCGCCGTATGGCGGTGTATTTCACTTACCGGAGGGTAAAACCCATGCCATTGCTTGATAAAAAACGAACCTGCAAATTAAAGCCGCCCATTTGCCCATATTGCGAATCAACCATTGAGCACCCCTGCTTTGTGCCGGAAAAAGATTGTGATCCGGAATACCGGTATATGTATTGCCCGGAATGTAACGCCCTGCTTGCCATAGTCAAGGGGTAGCCTCCATCTCGGCGGCCTTCTTCCCAAATCCTGCCCCGTAGCGTTTCGGGCTATGGGGCAACTTGATCGCAACCCTGTACCGGGCCATGTAACTTGTGCCTTCTTTTGTGGATTCGCTGACAACCACATCCGAAAAACTGATACCTCCATCAAGCCCTGTCTGGTTAAGCGCTTCGGTCAGCTTTTCCAAAATCTTGTCCAGTTCTTCAATCATCTCTGTCTTTCTCCTGTTAAAAGGTCTCACTGATCCCATCCACACAAGGGGGGGGAGGAGCGGACCCAGCCGGGCCGTATCCAAGAAGGGTACTCCGACTCCGGTACGGCCCATCTTCCACCGCTCTTATTCTTCTCCTATATTTCAAGGCAATCCATGGTTGCCTTTTCTTCCCTTATTTTGCGATTCAGCTTGCGACGATTTTTTTCTACCGTTGCAATTTTCCGCTGTCGCTTCCACCGGGCGACGGTTCCATCCGCATAGAGTTCTTTTATAAATTCATTGAGCGTGATAAAAAAATTATTTTGTGGCGATCTCACCGCTTCCTCCTTTTCGGCCCTATATATTCTCCCTTCCATCATTCTCCTCCCCCTCATTTACTTTTCGTAGAACATTCAGGACGGTCACAGGGTTCGCCCCCGTTTCCGCATTTTCTGGCCGTCAATAAAAGCGGGGCGGAACCCCACGTAGTGGTACGAAAACACCCGCCGAAGATTCAGATACAGCGCAGCCAGGCCAGCATTCGCACCGTGGCTCCAGTTGCCGCCCCGGATCGGCATACGCTCGCCGTAGTTCCGGACCCATAATCCCCCCGGTACTTCCTCATGGATTTTTGAAGGTTCAATCATCATTTGGGCCATGACTTCCCGCTTCTCTTTGGGGAGAGCTTTGTAGGTGTCGGATATTTCCAATTCTTTGTACCGTTTTATCGAGGTATACCCCTCGTCTCTGGTATCATTCTTGCCCCGGGGATCTTCTTCGGTGAAGTGTTTTATTTCAGCGGAAAGAATAGGTCTGTAATTGTCCCGGTCATCGAAAAATACCCCTTGCCGCTCCCAGGTATCTTCAATGTACTCGAAATTATTTTGCCGTGGAAAATACAACTCGCCATCAAGCAGTTTAAGGCCGTCTACCCATTCCCACCATTCCCGGTTAAAATATTTTTCAAGGTTGTTTTTGGTACAGTAGAGAGAAACCGCCGCCCATTCCCAGTTGGTCATAAGGTGCCAGCCAACACCCTTGACGGTACAAAGAAACCGGGCTTCATCGAAAGTTACAGAATATCGGGCGCCGTAATCAGGCATTGAAATAGCCCGGCCTTTTACCTCCGTTGCGGTAAAAGCACCAATATAAATACGGTCATATACTTCCCCGGCCACGATAAAGGCGGGGTGTATTCCCGTTCCCCAATTCGGGTCAATATTTTCTACCCGGAATTGCGGAATAATCAGCATGTAAGAGGGATAACCCTTCTCATCATAGAGTACCGTTACATTGCCATCGGTCCGGCGTTCTACTTCTGCTTTCATGGCATCTCGTGCCATGAAAGTAGGACCCTTATTAATTTTCCCCATTGGTATCATCCTGGTTATTGTTTCCAGTACCGGCCTCCGGGACGCTTCTGGTTTCTCCCTTTTTGAATTCCGGCTTCCACTCCACATGCTCCGCAATGACAACAACTTTGGATCGCCGTGATCCGTCTTTGGCGTCCCACCGTTCTTGTTTCAGCCGGCCAGTAAGACGCACCCCCCGGCCTTTCTTGCCAAGGTTGTTACAGGTTTCCCCAAGGCTGCCCCATGCCTCAATGTCGAAAAAGGAGACCTCTTTTTCTATTTCCGCTTCACCCTTGAAAAAACGATTTGTAGCGACAGAAAAACTACAAATCGGGGTCCCTTTGGGGGTAAACCGTAATGTCGGATCTCGTACAAGATTGCCTTCTACAAGGTAGTGATTAAGATCATTCATTTTGGTCTACCTTCCTGGCAAAGTATTCTTCACATTTTTTCATGGCGGCTTTAGCAACATCAAAAGCGCATGTAATAACCACATCGGGGAAAAGTTTATCAACTTCAGATTGAGTTAAACCATTGGCGCCGAAAATAGTAGAAACGCCGGCAAGTGCCGCTAGAAAGTAATCATCAAAAAGAGTCCGACCATCGGCAACTTTGAGGGATACAAAATTGAGGGGACGGGCCATATCAGTAGCCCGGTGAATATCGCGACCGCCGCCGCAATTTTTACGATAATACGGACCTTCGCCGTTAAACTTAGGCATGTGCGACCTCAAAAGTTTGTAGTGATTTTCGATAGGCCGGTTCAGGTAATTTTCATCCGGCTCTAAAGTAACCTTTCCCATAGTCTTTACGCTCCTTTCCAACGGTAAAATAAAAAGGCCCGCCGCTCCTGGACAAAAGCAACGGGCCAGCGCCACAAATGCAGCTGGAAATGCAGCTGAATATGTCCAGGATGATTCAGCTACACTTATACCGAGTATTCCTATAGGAACAATCGGATATATTGAAAGCCCTATTTCAAGAACCTTCATTCTGTTTTCTACCTCGCCGCACGGCGGGGCTATTCTTGGTATTTAGGGGGGGCTAGGATTCCCTTTCCCCTATATGGGTAATGGTATGCCTTTTCCGCGACATGTGCCGATGGACGCGCTTGACGAGATTGTGAAGCGGTTTACCCACGGTGCGGGAAAGTATACTCCGGGGAACTGGAAGAAGGTAGCGGACGCGGTCGAACGTTACAGCGCGGCCCTCATGCGGCATTATTCCGCCTACAGGCAGGGCGAACAGATGGACCCGGAGGCTGCCGGCCTGTCCCATATCGGGGCTGTGGCATGGAACGC
>JAIRLQ010000574.1 GCA_031259345.1 Treponema sp. | reverse complement strand
GGCGGTTCCTGGTGCCGGTAAAAAGCCGAAAGCGCGGGAGGGCGGTTCCCGCCGTCCGCTGAAAAATATTTCAGTTTTTAATAATATTTTTTATTGATTTTTTTTCTTTTTTTTAGTATATTGGGGCTGTAGTTTAAAGGGAACTGCCGGAAACTCCGGTTGTGTTCCCTGTTATGTAGAGTCTGTTCATAATGGGGATATGCAGACGCTATTTAAAAAAAAGAGGGTGAAATGAACAGTACAGAATTACAGTCATTATTACAGCTAAAAAATTCGCTTCTGGAAAAAGCCAGAAGTCTTAGGGAACTTTCGGATCAGGCGTTTCATATTGAATTTCAAATCAGGATGATGGCGGGAATTGTCTTCAACCTTGGAAAAGGCGAAACCGAGCAAAAAGAAGCGCCTTCCAATATAATTAAATTTCCGGGGCCTATGGTACGGCCTTTGTCCAACAGACAGAACAAGGTAAGCCAGCCCGGCCTGTCTTCTGACTTTTTACGGTTTCCCTTTCTGGTACCTATATCCGCCCGGCCCGGGGAGCAGCTTCCGTCTTCTTTGCCTGATTTCCGCCCTCATTTACAGCGGGATGGGCTTATCCTTCTTTCCTGGGACAGGCGGCTTACCGAATCCGGGGAACGCTTTACCGCCTATTGGGTTACCAGTGCCGGTCCTTGCCGTTATTATGCGTCGTTGTCCCTGGGGCTTATCAATTTTGCGTCCGCGGTGCCGGAGCGTAAGTCTTATGCCGCCGAAAACGGCATCGAATTTTATGGTCAGCAGAGCCCCAGCTACATAGTGCATGTGGCCCCGGAGCTTATGTTAAGCCGCCAGGGTCCTGTGGATAAAAGGCCGGAACATATTGGGCTGTTAAAAGAGTTCGGGGTTCAAAGCGATTTTACCTATCAGTTTCTATTAACCAAGGAAAGGAAAAACCGGCGCGGGAATGCAAAAGATATTAAAAAAGCGGAAAAGCACGGCGCCTGAATCCCGAAAATAAATCCGCGTTTCCTTATGGGTAATTTAAATTTTCTTGTTTCGGGTTTTTTAAAACTTCGGCAAAACGCCTGGCTTCCCACCTGGCCATGTTGAGGTTTTGTTCCAGCCAGTTGCCGCATTCTACCGGGGCGGCGCCGGGAATGGGACCGTTAAAAGAGGCGATAAAATCCAGCATATCTCTTATAAGGGGAAGGATTTCTTGCGAGCTTAGGCTGCCCTGAAAGATAGCGTAAAAACCGGTACGGCAGCCCATGGGGCCAAAGTAAACTGTCCGCGCCGCCCACTCTTTATGGGAGCGCAGAAAAGTCGCCCCCAAATGTTCGATAGTGTGAAGCGCGGGCTGATCCATAACCGGTTCGTTATTGGGTTCTTTAAAACGCAGGTCAAAGGTGGTAAGGATTGTTTCTCCAAAACGATCCCTGCGGGAAACAAAAACACCTCTTTTAAGTCTAAGGTGATCCATCCTAAAACTGGCAATTTTTTCCATCTTGTCCATTCATTTTTCCTTATAGTTTTTTACTATTCGCCGCACCAGGCAGGCGGAATTTTTTGAAGCTACGGCAAGAAATTCGTCGTGGGTTACCGGGGAGTCTGTCCCGGCGATGTCGGAAAGGGCCCTGATGATGAGGTACGGCGTTTTAAAGAGGGCGCAGGTATGGGCTATGGCGGCGCTTTCCATGTCTACCGCCTGCACGGCAGGAAAAGTTTTACGGACTTCTTCTATGCGGGCGGGAATGTGCATAAAGGCATCCCCGGAGGCGATGACGCCCATTGCGGAATTCAGCGTACCGGGGAGTGTTCCTTCGGCTTTAAGGCCCTGCAAGGCTTTTTCCGCCAGAACGCCAAGCGCTTCGGCTACAGGAAACACAGGAGGCTGTCCGGGCACCTGGCCCGGCTTGTAATTAAAGGCGGTTACGTCAACATCATAATACACAAGGCCGCTGGAAATGATAATGTCGCCAAATGTAAGCGCCGGATTTATGCCGCCCGCGGAACCGGTGTTTATTACCAGGACAGGTTTGTATCGTTCAATAAGAAGGGCGCATCCTACAGCGGCGTTTACTTTGCCAATGCCGCCCTGAAGCAGTACAATGTCTTTTCCTTCGAGGCCGCCCAAAATAAATTCAAAGGCCCCGGAGTTTTCGCTTTTCGCGTTTTCCATGGCGTCTTTAAGCAAATGAACTTCTGCTTCCATGGCGCCGATTATTCCAATCATATCGATCCCTGTTTTATACTTTTGCCGTATCCAAACTTAAACATTCAATTTTTGCAAGAAGCCCGGCACTGCCCCAGACGGTGGTACGGTTTCGCCCCCGTTTTTTGGAAAGATAAAGGGCTTCGTCGGCCCGGTGGATAATTTCCGCCGCCGAAAGGCTGACATCGCCCGAAAAGGTAACAAGCCCAAGGCTTATGGTAACCTGGGGCAGGGGCGGGTTCCAGGGAACCCGCATAGCCTCAACCATGGTTCTTAGCCGTTCCGCGGCAATCCAGGCGGCATCCCTGTTTGAGTCCGGCAGCAGCACCGTAAATTCTTCGCCGCCAAAACGGGACGGGACATCCCCGGAACGGACGCCCTGTTTTACGGTCATCGCCAGGCTTTCCAGAACTTTATCCCCGGCCAGATGGCCGAAAGTGTCGTTGAAGACTTTAAATTTGTCCACGTCCATCATTATAATTGACGTTGAGCTGTTAATACGGGCAGAGCGCGCAATTTCTTCGTTCAGGCGGGTCAAAAAGTAGCCGTTGTTAAAAAGCCCGGTTTTGACATCCCGCAATGTGCGTTCGTAGTGCAGATGATTCTGTATGGCCTGGGAAACAAAAGACATCAGTTGTTCCAGATAAATAAGTTCCGCGGAGGCATAATCGTCTTCAAGAATTTTGCGGCCAATAAGAACAAGCCCGTACAGTCCCGAAGGCCCCAGTATGGGGATAATAAGTTCAGGGTGCAGGGCGTTAAGAGAGGCAAATTCTTCCGATTCGCCCATCTCGAAGGCAAGCAGATCGTAATTGATCGGTTTGGGATATTTTCTGAAGAAGGGTTCAAAGGGAGTGATATTGGAAATTTTAATATCCAGATCGACAAGTTTATAATTTTTGTAACCCTTAATGGTAATGTCCTCTTTATTCTGAAGGGGTTTCCACAGGAATACAATAAATGAAGGAAGGAAGTGATCCGAAAGCTGCCAAA
Source organism: Treponema sp. (assembly GCA_031259345.1). Lineage (GTDB taxonomy): Bacteria > Spirochaetota > Spirochaetia > Treponematales > Breznakiellaceae > JAIRLQ01. The sequence goes on along the minus strand of JAIRLQ010000574.1, from coordinate 3,387 downwards.
CCGCGGCGTCCATAATTTCATTGATTGTAGTTCGGTTAAAAATTTCCAGAGCGCTTGAAAAAAGGCTTTTATAATTACGGATTTCCCTGCTTAATGTGTCAACGTATGTAAAAACCCCGATTTCCTGAAGCAGCGTGTAGTTTTGTACAATTTTGGGATTGGACAAAAAGTCCTTTTCCGCAACGGCCTGTTCGATTTTTTCCATTAGGTTATTGAATAATGATCGCTGATATTTCCGCGCCATTCGGCCCGGCTGTCTTTATTTTCCCATTCAACTATCTTTTTGATGGTAAAACTCCTGGGGTTTTGGGTGGAGGCATAATGAATAATGCCAAAACGGCCGCCGCCTATATAGGCAATGCTTTCTCCCTGCTCAAGCCGTTCCTGTTCGGAAAGCCGCGCGATTATGCAGTCAAAGTGGACCGGCGCCCCCGAATCTTTGTCCGCAATCGCCGACGCAATATCTTTAATGGGCCTGCCGCACCAGGGGCAATTGGGAACAGGCAGGGGATCGGTTAATAGCTGCGGAGGCGTCCACCTGGGACGTTCGTGGATTACCCCCCGACTGCGGTCAAAATGAAGACGATCGTTTTTGCGCGAAGAACCGCCCCCTTTCTTGCCGCTCTGGCCGCTCTGGGGCGCGCGGTTCTTTGGCGCCTCATCTTTTTCCCGCCGGTTTTCATTGCCCCGCCCCCGTCTCCAGGGCCTGCGCCGGCCGCGTTCACCGTCGCCTTTTCCGTTGCCGCTCGTAACTCCAACCTCCCTGTGGTATATCCAGAAGCTCATTGCTTAATATCAAAGCGATACGTTGAATGGCTTCATGGAGATAGTCCTCATTATTAATCTTCTCCCGCAGGGCGGCTAGCCTTGCGCCCTGCATTATGTCCGCTTTTTGTTTATCCTCCGCAGTAATCATATCATACACGCTCCACAAAGGCTGATTCAAGATGGGTAATACCTTGGGGAGCTATAAAGACCACATCAAAACGAACTGCCATATACCTATATTTTCGATAAATAGAAAGAAAATACTTAGCGGTTTCTATGATGCGGCGCTGCTTTCTTTCGTCCAAACCCTGTTCCAACGCTTCAATTCCGTAAAACGCCCAGGCTTTAACCTCTATAAATACCAGAGTTTCTCCTTCAAGGGCGATTAAATCCACCTCGCCTGTTTTTGAGCGAAAATTATGTTCCAGAATTTTAAAGCCTTTTTGTTCCAGAAACTGGGCGGCCTTTTCTTCGCCCTCTTTTCCTTTTTTAGGCATGTTTTACGGCTGTGGTTCCCTGGGATGTCTTTTGCGTAATTTCTTTCATGTCGATTGCCCTGGCGATAAAGAGGCCTTTTTCCGTAAGCAGGTCAATCGTATCCCCTTCGTCCTTTTTGTAAACTTTGCCGAATTCATCAATAAGAATACGGATTTTGGGCCTTAAAGGGGCTGAACCCTGTACTTCGGTAACCCGGGCAACGGCGCTGTTATTAAGGAGTATAATTGAGCCTATGGGATAGATGCCCATGGTTTGGATAAAAGCTTTTAACACATCGGGATCAAAGCGACGAGAATTATCCGACAGCAGGTTCTTCATGGCCTGGTAGCCCATCATGGAATTACGGTAAGGTTTCTGGCTTACCATGGCTTCAAAAGCATCGGCTACCGATACAATGCGGGCGCCTATATCAATGGCGCTTCCCGAAATGCGCCTGGGGTATCCTTCGCCGTCCCAACGCTCATGATGCTGCAGCACAATAACAGCTACTTCTTCGGGATAAAGCAATTTTTTGTTAACGATTTTGTAGGCATACAGGGGATGGGCCTGTATGCGGTTAAGTTCCGCGGGCGAAAGACCGCCGCGTTTTTCTACGATTTCTTTGGGCAGCCTGAGCATTCCCACATCGTGGAGCAGCGCACCGGTAATTACCTGCATCACTTTATGATTTGGCAGCTTTAGCTCCATGGCAATCAAAGACGAAAGGATGGCGGTGTTCACTGAACTTTTTGACATTTCGTAGCCTGTTACTTCGCCGCCCAGAATAAAACCGATAAATGAATTCCGCTCTTCCCGCACCGATTGAAGCAATTTTCCGGTGATATTGTCTATGGAACGGGCCTCGACGGGTACCCCCGAATCTATGTTCCGCAAAACCTGATCCAGTTTTTCGATAAGGTCTATATAGGCGCGATAGGCGCTTTTATTTTCCTGGACTTCCATCAGGGTTATGACGCTGCTTTTTTTTGGTTTCTGCTGGGCAGGAGGCGCCTTTTCAGCGTCCGCGGGGGTGTTTTGGGCGGAAGAGCCCGGAGCAGCCTGAACGGTCTGGGGGGCTGCTGTTTTTTCTTCGTTTTCACCGTTCTTCTTGGGGAGGATCACCTTCCCGATAGTTTCTACGGCGGTAACGCCCCAGGTTTTTAGCTTGTCTATATCCTTTTGACGGATTTCTACCCCCGCCGGGACAAGAAGGTTATTTCCCTCGATATATACCGGATCCGAAAAAGCCATTCCGGCTTTTAACACGTCTACTGGAACCTTTTTCATGGGTTTTCCTTTTTAAGTATAAAGGCAAGAATTCGAGCAACCGCCTCCCAGCACCAGGGAGGAATATAATCCCCCGGTTTTAGTCCGGAATCCAAAACGCCCATAAGAGCGCTGTCTTCAACCAGCTCAACACCTGTTTTACGGGCAAGGGCGATTATTGCTTCTGCTTCAAGGCCCCTGCCTTTCGCCAAAAGCTGAGGGGCTATATCACCTGGGGTATAACCCAAAGCGGCTGCTTTTTTTATATACACCAATTCCGGCCTTTTACTCCCTTTCATTAGAGTCTGTTCGGTTCGCCTTCAGTTTTTGGAATAACTTCCCTAAATCTAATGTTATACCCTTTTATTTACATAAGGCAAGACTTCACCGGATAGAAGGCTTGCAAAGGGTATAAGCCCGCCGGAACTTGCGGGGCTATAACTTATTTCCGGGGGAAACCCCAAACCGGCAAACAGCCCTGCCGCCTCTTTTTTAAGGGCTTCGGGATTGGCGGCCGGCGGAAAAACGCTTACATCGGCTTTTAGCTCCCCCCGCATTCCCCTGTCCAGTATAAAACGCCAGCTTGTTTTTGTATCCCGGCCAGGGTTCTCATGCCAGGCATCAAGTATAAGGCGTCCTGTTTCTAGTGAAAGAGGTTCCTTTATTAATAATCGTACCAAAACCTGTAAATCTGTACCATTAATTGTCAAACTAAACGGCCATGCTATCCAGCGCTGCCCTTCTTTCCCCGGGATTCTGTTTAAAAGGCTTAAAAGCTCATGATTTTCGCCTTTGTCAATATTGCCGATGCGCATAAAGTCCGCAAATAGTTCCCGCAGTTCTTCCGGCCCGGGAATTTTGCGGGCTTTATGCGTC
>JAIRLQ010000573.1 GCA_031259345.1 Treponema sp. | reverse complement strand
CTCAACCACCCGATTAAACACTTCAAATGCGAATATCTTGATTGCCTCCGAAGGAAAGTCCTTCATCTTTGCCGCCCATTGTAGAGGGTCCGTAAAATTTTTGTCCCAACCCATAGCCTGTCTCCTTACTTCCTGCACTGGAGCTTATACAGAATAACCGTATCCGCGTTTGGGCTTACGGGGGCCGAATTGACTACCAGGTAATTTTCTTTCAGGTTTCCCGCTTTGTCGAATACGTCCAACCGGCTTAACCCCGGATTGGGCTCCGCCGGCAACACCGCCGTAACCTTGCGGTCTCCGGCCTTAATTACCGTGTCGTTTACCAGGTGGTCATCATAGGCGGATACCAAGCAGTACCCCTCATGGGATTCGTAATTTTGCTCATATTCATTGGTCGTGGGATTGTATACCGATTCCCCGGCGGGATTGCGGAGACGGCACCGCGCACCGTTGGATCCGATAAGTTTTTTTGCGGTCGCCCGTAATGCGGTATAGTTCATATTATTTCATTTTTCCGTGATCGCGTATGATTAACCACAGTGGACAATGCTTTTTCTATGTCCCAACCGTTCTTAAATCTTCTGCTTAATTCTCTTGCATCTATTCCAATTTCTTTACTCCATTCTGTTAATCGTTGTTTCTTGCCATTATATTCATATAATTGTGATCGGTAATATTTTCCACATAATGTTTCTTCTACAGCCCAGCCCAATTCTAATCTTTTATAATAAGTTGAATGACTTATGCCTAATTCCTTGCACCATCCACTAATAGAAAGTGTTTTCCCATTCAGTGTAATGTACTTATATCCATCATCGTGCGGTAATTCTCTTATGGCACGTTTCATTTTTCTCAATTCAACAGGTCTGTAGAATTCTCCAAAGAATTCTTTGGCAGTGTCTTCATACTTTTTCGATGCTTCTTCGGCAGTAATAAAACATCCTAATGATATTCTTTTCCCATTTACATGAATATATGCACAATATGGTTTTTTATGTTTTTCTGGTCGGCTGTCATAGTATACGCCTCTGTATCCTGACTTTGATTCTCGACTGCTCCCTCGGTTCCTAGCATTATCTTGAATTTCACATAAACGTAAATTTTCTATCCGATTATCAAGTGTATCACCGTTTTTATGATCAACTATTTTGTCATCTGGTGCATTGATAATATATCTATGTAATTGGATATTCCTGCTTTGTTCCTTATCAAATGCCATAAAACTGACATGATAACCGTCTCTGCTGCTTGCCTGCCATTTATATTTGTTTATTCGTTCTATAACATTGTCATCAATAATGACTGCAAATCCACCTATATTTATTGTCATAGTATCTTCTCCTCCTGAAATACATGATACACTATGGTCATTAAACTCTTACCACTTTTGAACAACCAACCGATGAGCTATTTGTATCCAAGCGATATAAACCTTTTAACACCTTATCCAAAACTTCAAATTTAGTTATGGTTTCTTTACCGGCCTGTTTTCCATACAAATAAGTTTGGGAAAGGGTATCCACTTTCTCTGCCACTACAATACGGTCATTATCCGCGTTAAAGAGGCCATCGGGATTGTCTATGGAAAGAGAGACGGCTTCAGCAACGGCCCGCATAACGGCTGAGGGTACTCCTGTAATAGTAAAACCTTCAATCACCACTTCCACACGGGGCCAGGAAAGACTTTGTTCAAGGGTTTTTCGTTTTCCCTTCCAGGGATACACGCCGTCTATGTACCGTGTCGCCACGATTATCACCGCTTCTTTTTTGAGTTCTGTAAGGGCGGTAAAAGCCTGTAGATGGTCTCCTACAAGGTATTCCTCCACCCAGGCGATGTTCACGTAGGCGTTTGCATTGGGCAGGCCGGAGCCGTCTTCAACGATTAGCACTTTTTACTCCTAACAAAGATAGGCGGCCTAACAGCCGCCCTGTTTTTTATATTCCGGTTTTCATACCGCTGTCAAAAGACAGCACACCCCCTTTCCAGATACCGGGATAAGCCTTCGCGGTACATTCAAATATGCCACGGCCTTTTGTATACTTAATTATTCCATCAACCGGAATTACCCACGTGTCATAGCCGAGGACCGAAATAATATTTTCAGTCTCAATTATGGGGCTGATGGAATAAATAGCCGGGGACACCCCGGTCAAACCGTTTGCCGGAATTACGCCTATCGCAATTCCACCGGCGGGGGCAGTCAGGATCTCATGTTCGTACGCGGTAAAATCCTGAATACCCGGCCCGTTAATCGACTGGCCGCCAAAGGCCGCCAGCCCCGCAAAAAGAACAAGCAAGATGAAGATAAACGTTTTCTTCATGTATGCCTCCCAAATTATTTTTTTACAGCGCCGGAAGCGCTGCAAAATTACTTTTTAACGCCGAAAAATCCGCGTTTTTCTTTGGTGTCGTCTTGCGTTTCGCCGGGGCTGCCTTCATCCGGGTCTCCGGTTTCCGGGGTGTCGGGAACATTCCCGGCATCGGGGTTTTCCGGCCCCTTTCCGCCCTCCGGCCCTTCCGGTTTGTCCGGGGATTTTTCGCCCTCCGGCCCGGCGGCCTTTATCCGCTCGATGATCTCCTCTTTTCTCCGCAGGGCAAGGGATTTTTCAACAATCCCCTTTTGCCGGGCAAGTTCCAGAAGCTCGTTTTTAGTAAGCAAGTTCAGATCGTTGCCTATCTTTTCTATGTCCGCCGGATTAACCAGGGAGTAGCCCTCCCGCCGGGCCTGGGCTATGGTTTCCGGGCTGTCAAAGATGTCTGCCAAGGTATCGCCTTTCTGCATTTGTATCGTCGCCATGATCACTCCTTAAAGCCTATGGCGCTGCAATAGACGCCATAGGAATAGATTTAACCTATGAGAACACTGGAAAATTCAGGGTTCACCGACTTGCACCCCCAGCATATCCGCAGTTCTACGAGGTTCTGCAAATAGCGGGTATACATGGCTACTTGGAGCGAAAGGCCGGATACCACATCGGTTATCACGGTAATGTCCTTGGCGCTGTCGCCCCGTAACGGCAAGGCCGGAAGCCGGGTGGCAAGCACGATAGCATCGGAAGTGAAACCTGCGCTTGGCAGGAAAGGGGCCCCCAGGGTAATCGCCGCGTTATCGGCGGCGGCCTGTTTCAGGCCCCCCACAATTTTGATCACCGTACCGCCGGAAGGAACCGCTTCGGCAACCACATATTTATTGGTGTCCCCGGCAATGCTGATAATGGCTCCCTTGCTGATAGCCCCGCTTCCGGTGTCAACGGTCAGTTCGGTCGCACCTTCGGCGGCGGCCCCGTTGATGAGGTATCCCGCCCCGGCTCCGGGATTAAAGGGCTTGAAGCCCGCCGACTGCCGGATGGCAAAACCCAGGAGATCGCCGAACACGCCCCGGCGGAGCATATCGTTGTCCCCAGCTTTATCCACGTTGGTCAGATGTGTCAGAGACCGCAGGGCCGCGCCTACGGCGGTGTTGGCCGCGAACTGCCGCCCAGTCTGCGGCGCTCCCCGGTCGTCGAGGATTTTTGCAATCTGGGCAAGATCTGCCAGCCCACCGTTGAAAGGCGTTACCCCGGCGGTCCCGTAGACGTTCCCCACGCTAAGCGCCCCCATTATCAGTTCAAAGGCAACGTCAGCTTCGAGTTCGTTTACTAGGGACCGTATGGACTGGGCATACTGGTTGACCAGGATTTGGTTCAACTGGCCGCCTACTTCGATTTCCTCATTGCCGGTCCAGACAATCGGCTTTGCACGCCTCATCTTGCTGATGGTCAGATCCACATGGCTGAAGTCCGTTCCGTCGTAGGGTGGCTCGACACCGGGCACCACGTCCGAATTTTCGGAAGGCGGCGTTACGGGGACGCGGATAGTCTGTCCCACCGCCGCCGTTTCGGCGGTCATACTGCGGCTGGCCGCCGAAATAACTCCTACCAGTTCACGAGCCACTACCTGAAGGGCCTCGTAAAGAATAGGGATAAGATTGTCAAGTCCGTTCATACATTACTCCTCTTAGGCGATTCTTCCGCCTTTCGCAAAAAATTCTTGTCTCTGTACCGCCGTCAAAGCGTCTACCCGCTCACGGGAAAGCCTGTTTTCGTTCCCCGGTCCCCCGTTTGAGCCGGACGCCCCGCCGCCGGTGTTCTTCGATACCCTGAAATACTGCCCCGCCGGGGTGTTCAGGAAATCCGAAAGTACATCTTTCATTAGCTTTGAGTCCTTGTTACGAAGATGCCTTTCATTGGCCATATCGACCCATTCGAATTCGTTGTCCGCGAAAAACAGTTTCCGCAGTGGTTCACGCAATTCGGGGATAATACCCGCGTCGGCGTTTACCAACTTGTCAAACTCCGCCTGGCAGATATACCGGTGGTGATCCGCTTCCAGGACCTTAATTTTGCCGTCCCGTTCCTCGATTTGCCGGTTAAGATCGGTCGCGATGGTTGCCGCATTGGTCTTGTACTTCTCGATCTCAGCTTCAAAAGCCTGCCGTTCCTTATCGGGCAGGTTAGCCTTGATTTTTTCGTCAAGCTCCTTGATTTGCGCTTCCATGGCTTCCTTTTCTTTCGCCAGGGCGTCGTGCTTTTCAGCATGTTGCTGTTTTTCCTTGAGAAGCGCCTCGTTGTTGCGCCTCAAGCCTACAACATCGGCATCATACTCGGTCAGAATCTTGCTGATTCGTTCCTCTTTGCCCTCGGTACCCTCAAACAGAGGCGCCAAAAATTCCGCGTTTACCGCCATGATATATCTCCCTGTACTTGAATTGTTTATCCGTCGGCCCTGCCTATCCCTCTGGGAAGATAAACATAGACAATCGGCATTGATCATGCGGCCCTGCCTTACCCTCTGGGTAGATCAACGTTTCATGCCTACGGAATAAAAATAAATGAGAAAAATATTTTTCGCAATTCGTAAATAGAAACTACGATAATAGTTATGTAGTAAATAAATACGGAAAGAAGGGAATAAAAAAGCCGGAAAGGACAATCCGGCTTAAATATGGCGAGGGCCTAGCCTATGAAAACAATATCTTTTTCGGGGAAGCCTTTCTTTATGACTTTGGGCAGGTGGGACAAAGCCCATTCCGCGCCCTTCTGGTTGTCATTCGCGGCGGTTTTCAGTATTGAATACTCTCCGGTGATTTTGTCATACATGAGTTGTCCTGTGGTCTCTTTAGTATTCCAGCCGTAGGCATAAATTACCGTCTTTTCGTTTTCGCTTAATTTCGTGTAATACCAAAGCATTTA
>JAIRLQ010000557.1 GCA_031259345.1 Treponema sp. | reverse complement strand
GTAGCAAATTCTGTCCGGGAAAATACAGATAGAATGAATCAAACCCAAAAGAACTGTTTAACACCTTTGTTCTCTCTACATATACATTTAGCGCTTTTCTTATAGTCATATTGACATTGGTTATTTCCCGTTCGGACAAGTGAGTTTCTATGCGCGCTATGGTGGCAATAGTTTCTTCTTCCAATATCTGCTCTGACATAGCTACAATGAAATTGAGGGACGATTCAAAGTAATTAATGGTAAAATTCAGGCTATTGACGACGACATTTGATATTTGCATGATTGTTATGTGTTCCGAACGCTGGTACAGAATGCCAACGGTAAAAGTTATCGGCACTATAATAACAATTAGAATAAGGATAAACAATTTGACCTTGAAACTTATCTCATTGACCATAACATCTTCCGGAAACCACAATCAGCACCCGGCCGGCCGCCGTTTCTCCTGTCCCAATCTTGTTATGTTTCATAGTATAGCATTATAAACGTTTTGTCAATAATACACCGGAAGAACACCGTCTGCCGGCTAATACAAAAATGCAACTATTTATTCGTAGCGTAATTCCGGAAATCTTCTTGTTCTCTAGTGCCTTAACAAAGAGGGCTAAAGCCCCTCCGGGCTAAAAGCCCCTTCATTCCGCCGATTGCGGCAACGAAGTTGCCGACGCTCCTAATCGGCCCTTCGGCATTGCTCTTCATTGCGGTATTTACCGGGCCTCTCACCGTGCGGCTTGGATGCCTCGGACCTTCGGTCCGGAAACACGCTCACCGGTTCGCGCGCAACTTCGGGTGTCCCGCGGGCGGCTGAATAGTTAAAACAAAAAAAATGCAATTTTTCAAAAAAATTTCTTGTTGTGAGCTTTCAAATTGAGACGTACACTAAGGACAGCGTAAAAATAGAGCCGTATGGCTTTATATTATGAAAAGAAGAATTGGAGGAAAGGATTATGAAAAAGAAGCTGTTTGTAATTTCGGCTGCTTTGCTTTTTCTTGCCATGCCGCTTGCGGTGGTAATGGCGGCGGGCGCCAAAGATTCCGGGGAAGTGGTTGTCGCCGGAGTGGTATTTCAGGAAGACCAGTTCATGAAACTGTTGACCCTTGGGTATCAGGACGCGGCAAAAGCTGCCGGCGTGCGGGTTCTTCTGGGCAATACCGGCAACGATCAGGCAAAAGAAGCGGAATTGATTAATACCTATGTGGCCCAGAAGGTCAGCGGCCTGGTGATCGCCCCGCTCAACCCGGCGACTTCGATTCCGGTACTGGAGAAGGCCTCTTCTTCAATAAAGGTGGCCACCACCAATACGAATCTTACCAACGCGCCTTTTATTGTGGGCGGATATACTTCCGACAATGTAAATCTCGGGGCTACAAGCGGTGAAGCGGCCGGTAAATTTATCCGGGAGAAACTGGGAGGAAAGGCAAAAATAGCGATTCTGCAGTTCAAATCCCAATTGCCGGAACAATCCGCCGACAGGGTAAACGGCTTTATCGACGCTGTGAAAAAGCTAAACCCCGATGTGGAAATTGTGGCGGATCAGGACGCGTGGCTGCAGGATCGGGCCGTTCAGGTTGCGGGTGATATACTAACCGCCCATAATGACGTTAATATTATCTACGGGGCCAATGACGGCGGCACGATAGGCTCGGTTATGGCGGTAAAAAACGCCGGCCTGGCCGGAAAGTGTTTTGTCTTTGGCATTGATACCGGCGATCAGCAGCTTGCCATGCTCAGGGACAGCGACAATATTCTCCAGGCCGTTACCGGCCAGGACCCCTATCAGATGGGGTATAACGCCATGCAGGTCCTTATTGACGCGGTTCAGGGAAAGGACTTCAGCGCGACCAGAGGGAAAACTATTATCGTGCCGGGACTGCTGGTAAGCCGAAGTGATCCCGCGGGTATCGATGCCTTTGAGAAAAACCTCAAAGAAAAAATAAACAGGTAAATCCTGAGGCGCGTTTTCAGGGGAAGGGGCCGGTAAAATTATCCGGTTTTCGACCGGTCCCGTTGCCGTATTCACACGATAAATTAAGCGATTTGTGATTCTGAAAACGCGCCGGGGGATGTGGTATGAGTATACTGCGGACAGAAAAGATCACTAAAATCTACCCCGGGACAGTCGCGCTGGAGGATGTGTCGGCAAGCTTTGACAGCGGCAAGGTTCACGCGATTATAGGCAAGAACGGCTCCGGAAAATCCACGCTAATAAAGATTTTTTCAGGGGCGATTGAACAGACATCCGGGGATTTTTTTCTCGATAACAGCAAATTGTCATTTAAAGACCCTATCGGCGCGTTTAAACAGGGTATTGCCACTGTTTACCAGGAATTGAGCCTGGTACAGGGGATGACGGTAGCGGAGAATATTCTTATCGGCCGTCTGCCCATGAAGGGCAAGTTCGTCGACTGGAAACAGACATACAGACAGGCAGAAGCTCTATTAAAGGGACTGGAGGTAGATATTCCCGCCGATGCGTATATCTACAGCTTAAGCATGTGGCAGTGTCAGATGCTGGAGATCGTAAAGGCGATGAGCTACAACCCCAAGGTGCTGCTTTTGGACGAGCCGACTTCCGCCCTGGCCTCCCACGAAATAGAATCGTTATTTAAAATGATCAGAACCCTGAGAAAAAAGGATGTTATTGTTATTTATATTTCCCACAAGCTGCATGAATTATGGGAAATAGCGGATACCTGTACGGTGTTGCGTGACGGGAAGATAATCGGTACCGTTGATATGGATCAGGTAACCAGGGTTCAGGTTCTCCACATGATGTTCGGTGATTTGGATATTAAATCCCGCCCCGCGGACCTGAAAATTTCCGGTGAGGTGGTCCTTTCTGTTCATGGCCTTTCAAGAAAAAATAAATTTGAGGATATTTCTTTTGAGCTCAGGAAAGGCGAGGTTCTCGGTATCGCCGGTATGCTTGGATCGGGAAGAACGGAACTTCTGCGCGCCGTCTTTGGCGCGGACAGGGCCGACCGGGGGGACATATATTTTTCCGGCAAAAAAATCACTAATCCCAATCCGGAAAAAATGAGGAATGCGGGGTTAGCCTTAACCCCTGAGGACAGGAAACGCGAAGGTTTGAATCTCAAGGCGAATGTAAGGGACAACCTCTGTTATGCAAGCCTCGATCTTATAGCGGACGGCGCGTTTATCAATAAAAAGAAAGAAGGCTCCTTTGTCGCAAGGCAGATCGGCGATTTACAGATAAAAGTTCCGGATGCCGATGATCCTGTTACATCGCTGTCCGGCGGTAATCAGCAAAAAGTGGTTGTCGGCAACTGGCTGAATATCGATCCCAAGGTGATTTTTTTTGACGAGCCTTCCCGCGGAATAGACGTGAACGCCAAACAGCAGATATTCCAGATAATATGGGAACAGTCAAGAAAGGGGATTTCGAGTGTTATGGTTTCCTCGGAGCTGGAGGAACTGCTTGAGGTCTGCCACCGAATCCTGATTATGCGGGAAGGGCATATAGCGGGCGAAGTGATACCGGAAAACACCAATATCGAAGAATTGTATTCCATGTGTATGGGGGGAGATAAAATTGGGTAATTTGACGGGCCCGGGAAAAACCGGGAAAACGGACAACAGGGCCGGGAAATTCCTGAATAAACATATGCTTGAAGTGATATTGATACTGCTCATCATTGTAATGTCCGTAACGACAAGGGGTTTTTTAACTATCAATAATCTGCTCAATATCCTGAGAAATATGTCCCTGCAGGGCTGCATTGCCTTTGGAATGACCATGGTTATCATCGCCGGAGAAATCGACCTCTCCATAGGTTCCACCGTGGCGATTACCGGCGTTATCATCGGTCTGACCACCGGCAAACTGTCAAGTCTTGGCGTTATGGGCATGGAGCAGGCTGTTATTCTTGGTATTGTCCTGGGCCTTTTCGTCGCCGTGTTGACGGGGCTTTTTAACGGGTGGTTATTGACCAGATTTAAGATGCCGTCTTTTATCATTACCCTTGCGATGATGAATGTGCTTTACGGGATTGCCGCCATTATTTCGAACGGGTTTCCGGTAACAAGCCTTCCCAAATGGTACAATGTCTTTGGGGCGGGGCGGGTTTTTAACGTAATTCCCGTTCCGGCGCTGGTTTTGCTGCTGGTTTTCGCCGTAAACTATGTGATAATGAACTATACTAAATTTGGCCGCGCCGTATACGCCTGCGGGGGCAACGCCGAAGCGGCGCGCCTGTCGGGTATCAATGTAAACAAAGTTAAAATAATTGTTATGATAGTAGTTCAGTTCTGTTCCGCCCTGAGCGGCGTGCTGGTCTCGTCGCAGGTTATGTCCGGGGCCTTCTCTTTCGGCAAGGGCTGGGAAATGACCGCCATTTCTTCGGTTATTATCGGCGGGGCCAGCCTGAGCGGGGGGCTTGGCAGCGTGTCAAGGACCCTGGTAGGTCTTATTTTCCTCGGCGTTATCATTAACGGCATGACCTTGTTGAATGTCAATGAATACGCCCAATATGTGGTGCGGGGTATGCTTATTTTAATTGCCGTTCTCATCAATACCGTGCAAACCCAAAGGAAAAATTAGGAAAGCGCCGCCGATGAACGACTATAACCGAATCGTAGATGCCGTGCGAAACAAAACAACGGAGTGGGTACCGCTCTATGACCATATTGTGGCCCCCAATGTAATCGAGGACATTACGGGCGGGGAATTCCCGGATTTAACCGATTTAATCGACGGAGATGAGGCCGATAGAAATGAATACTTTCGAAAATACAACCGTTTTTTTGAAAAAGCCGGATACGACGCCATCCCCTTTGAGTGCATTATCGCGGGCTGCCTGCCCGGAAACAGGGCCCTCTACGGCCACGAACCCGGGTCCATCCACAGCATGGACGATTTTAAAAAATACCCCTGGGAGGAAGTCCCCGGTTATTTCAAAAAGAAGTACTATCCCCTGTTCAGGGCCTTCGCGGCTAACCTTCCCCCCGGAATGAAGGGAGTCGGGGGGCCGGGAAACGGCGTCTTTGAATGCGTGCAGGACATAACCGGGTATCAGAATTTATGCTTTATCAAATACGATGACGAAGAACTATTCCGAATGCTTTTTGAAAAAATGGGGATTGCCATAGAAAAAATATGGAAAGATTTTTTGGGAAATTTCGCCGATGCCTACTGTATCATGCGGTTTGGGGATGATCTGGGATATAAAACCAGTACGCTGTTTCCCCCCGAAGATATACGCGGCAATATCTTTCCGGTTTATAAAAGGATAATCGACATGATCCACGGCGCGGGAAAACCTTTTCTACTGCATTGCTGCGGTAAAATATTCAGCGTTATAGATGAGTTGATTGAACTTGGAATAGACGCGAAACATTCCAACGAGGATCAGATAGCCCCGTTTTCTTTCTGGGTCGATACCTATGGAAAGCGCATAGCTCTTTTTGGAGGCATTGATACGGACAATCTGGTACGCCTTGATGAAAAACAAATTGCCGAATTAACAAAAGATGTCTGTTCATATAGCCGGGGGCGCTGCGGCTTTGCCCTGGGGTCGGGCAATTCCATCGCGGAATATGTTCCCGCGTCAAAATACATGGCGATGAACCGGGCGGTCAGGGAATTCAGGGGGGAAAAGGATTTTTTCCGTCTGTGATTCCGCATGATGGACAGACTCCAATTAGCGGCCAAGTAGTTGTTGATCGTTTGCGTCACACGCAGAACGCCGCGTAAAGCGGTACGCTTTTTATGTTATTCTCAAAACCGAAATTTTTAGCCGAAATGCGGATCGCGTAATCGTTCTTGTATTTTTCCCTGAACACCGAAAGGCTCCTTGACTTGACATGGACGCCGGCCTTCACCTCAATGGGAATAACAGCCGCCCCTTTCTGTATGACAAAATCAACTTCCGCCGTATTGTCGGACTCCCAGTAATACAGAATATGCCCTGACGCGGCAAGAGCGCAGGCTGTGTAATTCTCGGCAATGGCGCCGAGAAAGGTGTTGTCGGTTTCAAGGTTGGAAAGAAGTATCTCATAGGGGAAATTGGATTTGGCGATTAAGAGACCTGTATCGCCCATATATAGTTTGAAAGCCCCATGATTTGTATACGCGGCCAGGGGGATATTGGCGCTGTTAAGTCTCCGACATTTCAGTACCAGACCGGAGAGAAAAAGCCATTCAACAGATACGCCAAAGAGCGATGCGCTTCCGCCTGACTTAACGGTTTTGTACTGAAATTTCCTGTTATCTTTGGCAAGCTGGACGGGAATGGAATCATAACAGGCTTTTATCTTGACGCTCTCGGCGGCAAGAGCGTATTTGGACATATCGGCGATATAGTTATCCAGTATTTCGTTTTGGATTGAAAGCAGCCTGACAAGCCTTTCCGTATCGGCATATTCCTTTACAACCTTCGGCATTCCTCCCGTAATGAGGTATAAGCGGTACAATTCCAGGAGTTCGTTATGCAAACCTCCCGGCATTTTCCGGTCTTCCGCGTAACAACCCCGTATTTCCGGAATAAGCTTATCCCTGCCCAGGGCCATAAGGAACTCCTCAAAATCCATGGGAAAAAGGGTAAGGCTTTCCACATTACCGACAGGAAATGAATACTTCTCCCGGTTCAGAGCGAGTCCGGGGAGGGAACCTGCGGCGATTATGTGATACTCCGGGATTTCTTCCCGGAAGTATTTTAAAGAAGTCAGGGCCCTTTCGCAGGTTTGAATCTCGTCAAAAAAAAGCAGGGTTTTCCCCGGAGTTATTGCCTGACCGTATATGCCTTCAAAAAGACTTACCAACCTTTTGGGGGATATATCATCCTCAAAAAGCGACGCGGCCCGCCTGTTATTTTCAAAGTTAATGTGAAGGCACTGCTCATATTCCGTTCTCCCGAATTCAAGAACGGCGAAGGTTTTTCCCACCTGTCTTGCCCCATAAATGATGAGGGGCATACGAACATCCTTGTATTTCCATTCCTTGAGTAAAGCTGATATTTTTCTTTCCACAAGTGAATATTGCCGGACAATGGCATTTAAGTCAAGAAAAATACGCAAATATTGATTATTCCTGACTTATCGGCCCTGCCCGGTGGTTTTAATACCGATTTCAGCACAAAGAGGCCGCGTTCCGTAACCGCCTTACGTCCCCCCTATGCCCATTTGATAAAGCCGGTTCTGTAGGGATGAACCAGGGACGTGTGTTTGGGCAGTATCCGCACGGTATGACCCTGCCAGCCGGTGTCGGTACATTCGATCCTTACCTGATAGAGATAGGTATTCCCTTCCTGGCTTATCGCCCTCATCTCCGCCACCCGGGCTTTTTCTATATCCCTGGTCTGACTGGAAACCGAACCGTGGTAAAGCTCTACCTGGAGTTCCGATGGGTCAAGGGAACCCAGTTCAATATAGGCGGTTACCGTCAGGGAATCGCCGCGCTGCATTACGGGTCTGGCGTTGGACTCAATCTTGATGATCTTGAGATGATCCCAGGAAGATTTAAGTTTACCGAAGTAAGCGGCTAACGACTTGGCTTCCTGGTATTCTTCTTTTACCAGTCTGCGGTAGTTCTTTAGGGCCGGGAAATAAAATTTATTGGAATAGTCCATGAGCATACGGTGGCTGGACATGGAAGGGCCGATTTCCTTCATGCAGTTCTTCATCCGTTTGATCCATTCGCGGGGAAGACCGTCGCGGCCCCGCTGGTAAAAGAGCGGGATAATCTCCCGTTCCAGAAGATCGTAGAGGGCCTTGCTCTCCACTTCGTCCTGGAGATTCGTATCCGCGTACTCCTCGCCGCGGCCTATGGCCCAGCCTACATTGGGGTTGTAGGCCTCGTCCCACCAGCCGTCCAGGATGGAACAGTTGAGAACCCCGTTCATGGCGGCCTTCATGCCGCTGGTACCGGAC
Source organism: Treponema sp. (assembly GCA_031259345.1). Lineage (GTDB taxonomy): Bacteria > Spirochaetota > Spirochaetia > Treponematales > Breznakiellaceae > JAIRLQ01. Next base: position 120 of record JAIRLQ010000557.1, on the reverse strand, counting down.
GCTTCCAGGGGCCGGCGGGGTGTATTGAGCCACACATCCGCCCCGGCGGTAAGGTAATGCGCCATAGCCATGTCGTAGTTTTCCAGGAAGATGATGCGGCTTTCCACATCGTGCTGTTCC
>JAIRLQ010000527.1 GCA_031259345.1 Treponema sp. | reverse complement strand
GAATTGCCAAAATTCACATCCTTTAGGCGTATGTATACTGTTTCATTCCCGGGAATTGACAAGGCCGGGGGAGGATCGCCAATGGCGTCGTTGGTTCGTTTTACCCCTTTTATGCGGGTAGCTTCCTCAAAAAGCGGAATCTCCGACTTCCGGGTGTGGGAAAAGTAAAGGCGCCCTTTTAGGCCCCTTACCTTGCCCAGGGCATTGTAGGCATCCAAAACAGTCAGTGTTCTGCTTTTATAGGGAATTATCAAAAGGGATTCAGTCAGGTATGTGTAGCCTTTTTCCATAATACGCCGGGGCAAATCTATACCCGAGCCGGGAGAAGGCATAAGCGTCAGGGTTTCGTTTTTTTCAAGGGAATTAATAATGCCGCCTTCGGCAAAAACTTTGGCCCTGTCTTCCCCGGAAAGCTCCGGGAAAATATCGTCGAACGACCGGGCGCCCGCTTCAAAACAAACTATGTATAAAAACGCCGCGGCGCGGAAAAGTATTTTTGGGGGACGCATCAATAGGCTCCCTTTCCTTTAAAAATTGCTTCCGGGGTTCTGTAGAGTATCCACACGTCAAGCCACACGGACCAGCTTTGGAGATAATAGGTGTCGTAAGAGACCCTTTCGACATAATCGGTATCGGAGCGTCCCGATACCTGCCATAAGCCCGTGAGCCCCGGCTTTACCGAAAAAATGCGTTCGAAATTTTCGCCGTATTTTTCCTTTTCCGCTTCTACCACCGGCCTCGGCCCAACCAGGCTCATTTCGCCTTTAAGGATATTTATCAACTGGGGGAATTCATCAAAACTGGTACGGCGCAGGAATTTTCCAATACCTGTAACCCTGGGATCGTTTTTCAATTTATGCGACGATTCCCATTCATCTCTTAGCTGGGGGTTTTCGGCTAAAAGCTCCGAAAGCATTTTATCCGCATTCTGCACCATGGAACGGAATTTATATGCCGTAAAGGTTTTGCCGTCCCGTCCCTTGCGGGTATGGCCGTAAAGTACCGGCCCGGGTGAAGAAAGCTTAACCGCAAGGGCAATCAGCAGCAAAAAAGGCAGTATAACAAGGCCGCCTATGCTGACAAATGAAAGATCCATAAAACGCTTAATCACCAGGTTCCAGTACATCTTTAAGCGGTGGCTTGTGGCAAAACCAAGAACCCCGTCAAAATCCCTTATGGACATCCAGATATTATTGATGCTGAAAAAATCGGGGATAAGCACATTGTAACGGAATGCCGAAACAGAATAATTTATCATCCTGGTCATGCTCACCTGGTTTAAATTCGGCATGGCAACAATTGCCATTTTTATATTGAAATTTTTTACCAGCGCCGGCCCTGCTTTTGTATCATGAATAATGGGGATGCCCTGGTACTCTTCACCGCTTGAACTGTCATCGTCAAGAATTACCACCGGCTCGTAGCCTGTACGGGTGGAAGCAAGGAGCCTGTCCACCAGAAGACGGCCGTTTTCGCCCGCGCCGTATACAACCGCGGGTATACCCCGGAAATGAATCTTGTGCAAGAGTACATGCATAAAATCCCGCAGTATCATCAATATAAGTATGGATAACCCAAAACTGATGATAAACGCTACCGAAATCGCATCCCAGTCCTGGTCTTCAATATAGCGGGAAAATATAATACCCCCGTGGGAAATAAAGGATCCAATGGTAAAGCCCCGCAGTTCGTCCGCCGGCGCAAGTGAAACGCCGGGGTACAGCTTCATAATCTGGAAAATCAGTATAAAAATGGGAATATAGGGCCAATACGTTACAAAGGACCTAAAGTTGATGGCGCTCATGTTGTACAGGTTGACCAAAAAGAAGCCGGAACCGAAGGAGAGCATGACTCCTATAATGTCCGAAATAATCATTGCTGTTGCTATAAGGGCGGAACTGGTCCTGCGGTAACGCGCGCGGTACCAGCCGTCATACTCTTCAAGGGTCATATATTAAAGTATCGCTGAAAACCCCAATATTTTTCAAGGGATCGACAGAGATTGTTTTGGGGGCAGGGAAAGCCTGGCCGAAAGGGCTATTTCAAAGCCCTGGGCGCTTCTGCCCTTCTCGTGGCCTTGATTATTGATAAAACTATAGCCCGGCTGTGCCAAAAAAGAAAGCCAGGAAAGGGGCGCCCATTCGCCAAGAACCCTGGCAGTCATGGTATAGACAGGAATCCCCGTGGGCGGGGCGGTAACGTCATAGACATCGTGAGTAGGACGGTAGCTGTCCCCGGGCAAGTTGTCATGATCAAAAATATCCAGGCCCGAACGTTCCCCCTGGGCGCTTATCAAAAAGGAAAATGTCAGCCCCCAGCGGGACGAAGATTTAAAACCGGCCCAAAATGCCCCGGCAACAGAATCCGGCCCAAAGGGAGTTCCGGTCCAATAGCGCAAAGTCATTCTGTCGGCCTCGGGTACTTCCTTGTAAAAAGACCAGTGCTTGTCCCATAGAACATACATGTATGGGTAGGTGTAAACGCCTTCAATGCCAAAAATCCAGTATCCGTTTTTACCGGGAAGGGAAAGTTCCGCCCCGCCCTGAAAAGCCATGGCATTGGGCGTAAGATCTTCTTCCCAGTTATCTTTTTCCACCCCCAGTTGAAGCTGATCCATGGCGAACAGCCCGTAAAGCCTTAAATACTTCACCGGCTGCCATTCAAGCTTTGCGCCAAAGTATGAACCAATACGGGAAGCGCCGGTCGAATCCGCAACCCCCGCATCGCCGCCGTTTGCGGTATCGTCGTTGTAATCGGTATAGGTGTTGTAAGACTCGTAACTGTGGAAAATGGTAAAGGGGTTTAAAAAGCGGAGTTCCAGGGGCGCGTTTACCATAACCCCTTCGGCAAGGGAAATTGAAAAGGATTTAAAAGGCCGCACCTGGAGGTAGTGCATGTATTGATATTTATTGACTTCGTACTGCATCACTTCGGCAGTGTAACGGAGCGCCGGGGAATAGAGCGAAAGTTGGGCATAAATGATGCGTTCAAGATATTCCGAAAGAATGATGCTGCCGGTATGGGTTTGCCCAAAAAAATCCTCCCCCTGGCCAAACGCAAAACTGATTCCCGATGCCTTGCCCAGGGGGATGCCCGCACTTAAGTATGAACGTTTTGGAAAATGAATATCAAACTGGGAAACCGGTTCCAGCGGGATATTAACATAATTATCATGAAGGGTAGCGGCATATTCATTCTGCCCAACCTGAATATCCATTTCCATGGTTACCCATTTATTCAGAGACAGGCTGACCGGAAGCAGCGCAAGGGAATGCCGTGAATGGGCGCTGTAAATCCAGGGTACATCTTTGGAATTTTTAAAATAAAGTTCGGGCTGAATGACAGGATCAAAACCCACGGAAAGATAATCCGACGTATAACTAAGGGCGGCGTCCGAATTAAGGTAATCTTTAAGCCGTTTATAAAGCTCTCCGCCTGCCGGCGAAAGGCTTTCCGGGTCAATTTCCGATAAAAAACGTTCAAACTGCTGAACCGTAAGGGAAGAGTCCGCCATTAAAACTGTTTTCTGTTCCCGGGAAAGAATGCCAAGGGCCTCGTAGGCCCAGTCATCACTGTAAAGGATCTTTTGCGGGGGGAGCGAAAACAGGGGCAAAGAAACAACCAGCAAAAATAAAAAAGATTGTAACAATTTTTTCATGATATCACCGGAATACACAGACCTTGACCTGAAATCTGTATTCTATTATAATGCCATAAATAAAAGATGTCCAGCCCGGAGGGTTTATGAAAAACCGTAAGCATATTTTTGTTTGTTTATTCTTTGCAATGGCTGTGGGTATCCCTTTACTCAATGCCCAGACACATATTTCCGTCCCTCTGGATAATCCTGTTTATTATGTTCTTGAGCAGGCAGAGCTTCGTGGTTTATGCAAGCCCCTCCCGCAGGTAAAGCCTTATTCCCGTTCACGGGTGCTTGCGGCAATCAGCGAAACACTTTCCGCGGAAGGCGGCCGCTTTGGCGCGTTAAGTCCGGCGGAACGGCAAATCCTTGAAAGGGCCAGAAAAGATCTTACGGCAGGCGACGCGGGCCTGGATTTACTGAATGGACAATGGAGGTTTGGAAAGAAGGGCGGGGACGGGGCTTTGTTTTCCGGAGACGTGGGAATAGGAGTAGAATCCTACAATTCCGCGGGGATGCAGGACGGCGAAACATATTGGGGAACCGATACCTGGGGCACTCTTTATACAAACGGCGACATAGGCTCCCATTTTTCCTATTGGGCTTCGTTCTCGGCAGGCCTTATAAAATCCCCCCGGGAACTCCTTGCCAGCGATTATGCCACCTATTACAAGGACTTTAACGACTATCGCAATTCGAACTTTTTTGATCTATCGGATCCATCAAATCCGCAATCAGACCTAATTCCAAAATCCGATGATCATAACATGAACCGGCTGGTGGATACCTATACCCAGCCCCTGGCATATTTTCCCTATGCGTACCAAAAACGCTGGGACGGTTTTCTTTTGGGCAACGGCGGTTCCGCCGATAATTTCCAGGGCTGGCCCGAGGGTTTTGTCATTGCGCCCCGGCTTTGGTCGGAACTGGCGGCTTCGGCATTTAACGATACGCTTAGCATACGGTTTTCGCGTATACAGCACGAGTGGGGGGGAATGACCGCAGGCGGAAGCCTTGCTTTAAATGCCCAGGCCCGGCCCTTTATTGCCATCGAGACCAGCTTTAATCCCGTCTACTGGTTTTCTTTTTCAGCCATGACCGGCGTTCTTGAATATTTCAGGTACGAAAGCATTAAAGACTCGGCATGGACCTTTCAGAACGCGTTTTCTATAGAACAGATAGATTTCAATTTTAAAAACTATTTTCATTGGGATATTGGTACTTCCGCAGTGTGGCCCAAGCGCTTTGAACTGGGATACATTATGCCGGTTTACAATAATTTTCTTTATCAGAATGAAGTCGGCGATTTTGACAATTTGGCGGTTTTTACCAATCTAAAAGGTCAGTATCCCGGATTGGGCAGCGTTTGGCTTTCATTCTTTGCCGATGAAATCGAAATTAGCAGCATTAAAGAAATGTTTGAATTGGATCGCCACATGTTTGCCTTCCAGGGCGGATTAAAGGCGCCAATCCCCTTTATTCCCTTTACCTCCCTTGTTGTAAGTTATACCAAGGTAGAACCCTACACGTACACCCATACCCGGAACTTTGTCCCCTGGATAAGCGGGGGTGAGCCGTCGGAAGTGGCTTATGTCAATAACGGCGAAACCCTGGGCTATTATCTGCCGCCCAATTCCGACGAAATAAAAGTGCGTGTCGAGAGCATTCCCTTAATCGGCCTAAAAGCCCATCTGCAGTACCAGATGATTCGTCATGGGGCGGACTTTGGTCCCCACCAGGTAGACGGCAGTTCCATTTTTTCGGAACTGGAGCCGGGATACAGGGATTCCAACACGGTATTGCGGAAAGATTTTCTAAAAGATGGAGCTTACGAGTGGATGCACATTATCAAGGCGGGGGCAAGTTTCAGGCTGGCTAAACTGCCGATAACGGTATTTGCGGAAGGGGGGGTGGTTTTTTCACATTTTACTGACGTAAATGACGCGGACTATGCGAAATATATGCCCGCCTGGGTAAATGCAAATGCCGACGGGACACCTTCATCTTCCGGCTACGAAGGGTATGCCGATTCTACAAGGTTTATCGCGTCCCTGGGCTTAAAGATATTTTTATAAGATGAGGCAGTTCCAAAATCTGATATTTTGAAACTGCGGGATCATTTAAACCATTCGAGGCTGGCCGGGAAACAACCGGTTTTCCGGACAGCCCCAAGGCCATTAATAAGAGTTAAACTCCGCGTCCAGCCAGTCAATCCGTTCCCTTAGCCATGTTTTTAAATAGTCTACTTCTCCCCGGTAGTTCCCGGCGGACTGGGGGTTTGGCCAGACTTTTTTATTCATTATCTTCCATTTTTTAAAGTTATATTTTTGCGGAGTATCAAGATAAGAAGCCCTTTTATCTATAAAATAAAAAATAGTTTCTAATTCCGGTTTTTTTTCATTCCATCTTTCTTTTAATTGTTTTTTAAACAGCGCGTCTTCAAAGAACCGGGAAAACCAAAGTGATTTATTTACCCATAAGCCTGAAGGGTACTGACATTCCGTATAATCTATATTTCCAAAAGCGATATCAAAATCCCAAACAGGCCCCATGCGGAATTTGTGCATGACAGGATCAAAACAGAGATAAACACTGGAATGAAAGTCGGCATCGTTGTTTTTTCCAATTTCATTTACCAAATACCAGTCAATAACGGAATCTATATCTATATAATTTCTGTACCCCCCCCCCATGTTGTTGGG
>JAIRLQ010000447.1 GCA_031259345.1 Treponema sp. | reverse complement strand
TTTTAACGCGATTAGGGATATTTTTGACGGCTTAACCCGGACCAAAAAGAAAGAAGAATGGGGGTTTGGAATATGGCCCTTTGGCGATGGTGGATTATTTACCACATTTAGTGAGCCGGATAACTATGAATCGGTCGGATATGGCAGGCTGGACGAAAAAGGTATTTACACATTCTATAAAACATTCCCAATGAAAATTGTTTTATTGAATGAGCAATATAATAGTATTGACAGTGTTCAATTTCAGGCAAAAGTAGAAACCGGTAAAGCAACGGGGCTGCTTCCCCATATTGTAAATGGAGAATATAACAGAAAAAGAAAATTATTTTTCTCTGATTCCCATATCGATCCGAGAGAAACGGTTATTGAGATACATTTTAATAATGTCAAGGCAAATGATATAACTGACCATTTGGTGATTAAAATTGAATCCGTTAATGGCGTTGAAACCGATGCGGAGGAAGGCAACATAAAAATCACAACAGGAAATTTCGTCAAACCAAGAGAATACTGGATATTCAAAAATAAATAACTACCTTTAATGGAAAGAGGATATTTATGAAGAAAATGAGGATCATTCTGCTGCTTTTGGCCATGACAGGATGTACATCTTCAGATATTAATACTGACAAGACCCCCGTCCGGCATTATGAGGAGGATACCGGAAAGGAACCTATTAACAATATAGCCTCTAGCAAACCGGCCCCAATTTATGATGGTGACGGCGGGAAGGGCATCATACTTGCAATACTTTCGCCGGACGGCAAGGATTTACCCAAGACTGACGAATGGATACCGGCTTATATACAGGGTACGCTTACCACGATTTTTAACAGATTTTCCAACATGACGGTACTGGACAGACAGAATTTAGAAAAAATTATTGACGAACAAACACTGGCAGCGAGCGGTTATTACTCTGATGAGGACTATATAAGTATAGGCAATTTAACCAATGCCCAATATATACTCATAGGAAATGTATTAAACATTTCAAATAATGAATACTCTTTACAACTCTCAATATCGGAGCCGGAGAGAGGGATACGTAAAGCCTCATTTATAAAAAATTGTACCGCAATCGAATTAAAGAACGCTGCGGTATTAAAAGACGCATCGTATGACCTTCTTGCCCAGATGGGAGTACAATTAACGGAAGCGGGGATAAAACAGTTATATGAAATCGAAGATTATTTTGTCAATGCCGAAACATCACTGGCGAGGGGCATTGTAGCGGAAAATAACGGCACAATCATAAAGGCGTTAAATTATTATTATGACGCGCGCGATTTTAACCCGTCATTGCCGGAGGCCGCAAACCGGATTAATAATCTTGCTGCCAATATTTCAAACGGGAACATTGGAGTGGCGGTGCGTAATGACATTCAGAGAAGAAATTCCTGGAAAAAGTTACTGGACGAGTGCGACGTTTTTTATAATGAGAATCCTCCCTTTGAGATTGTATATGATCCCGCATTGTCCCAGGGTCCGACAGATTACGAAAAACAGAATGTGGCCCTGTCTTTCTTTTTGAAAGTAGTTCCGTCAGATAAATTCAAAGTCATCAACGATATTTATGACGGATTAACAAAAACCGGAAAAAAGACAGAATGGGGATTTGATGCATGGCCTTTTAGCGAAGGCAGCGGCATTTATAGCCGTTCCGTTATGAGTGAATATAATCGTTTGGATTATTATGGCGCCGGAGAATATATATATACAAGTTATAATGATATTCTTGTCAGGATAGAACTATTAAACGATCAAGAAAAAACAATCGGAAAAGCTAACATCAAGGTAGAATTGGAAGTGGGTAAAACAACGCGAACTGTAAAGAGCAGATACGAAGATGTAGGTGTTTATAATCCGATAATTAATCCAAAACCCATAGTATGTGAAGTGTTCATAAATGATATTAGCGCGGATGATATAACAGACAATTTAACTCTTAGAATATCAGCGGTAAATGGTAATATCAACGCATTTCACGGAGAAGTCAAGAACCCGCTTGCTGGTTATTATATATACGGTCGTCCAAGACGATAGAAGAACAATTCTTATTTAGCGGCCTTCTTCTCTGATAACGATGGTGCTTGCGTCGGTGAGGGCCGCGGGGAGTTTTTTTAATTCCGGTACCAGGGCATAAATGGCTTGCAATAATCCGCTGATCTCTGAAAAGCCCCCACGGTCAACGCTGCTTATAGCGGTTCCGCCTATGGAACCGGGCGTCCGTAAATTTTCTATTGCGCTCATAAGCCGGTCCATGGGTATTTGATCCGAATGGTGTGTCAGGATATACCGGAGCCGGTCATCGAGTTTTGTATTGGCATTTTCAGGAATAGACGAAATAACGCCTCTTAAATAATCCTTTTGCATGTCCCCCGGAGATTGCCGCCCTACCGTGCCGTTGACCATCTGAATAATGGAAAGGGCTTGTTGCGTGTTTTCCCCGGTAAAATCCTCGGCCCGCTTGAACCGGTCAAGCATGGTGTAAACGGCATTGTTTGGATTGGACGATAAAAAATACTGTGTCCCCGGAGGAAGGGAGACAAGAGCGTCCTGGATTGTCTTGGCGTTTTGCCCGTAGTCTCCCAACCCGTTCGCATCGGCGTCCGGCTGATCCTTCTTGGTGTAGGCTTTTTCAAAGGCCCCCGCCGCCCGCCGCGCCAGATCCCCGGTTACCCCGATCCGGGTCATTATGTCCATTGTTTGCACAGAGGAAGCGGCGAAACTCCGCTCCCCGCTCATGAGGTTTGTTATTTTCTGGAGGCCCGAAAGCACCCCGGTTTTTTCCTCAAGAAAATTCGATCCGAAATTTGACAATTCCCGGCGTATTTCCTGCTGCACCGTTAACAGCTTTTCTTCTGTGGTTTCCACATCCAGGGACTCCGGGCTTTTGAGAATATCCCGTGCCTTTCCAAAATCGGGATTTCTTCCTGTAATGGCATTAAAGAATTCCTCGGCGGCGGTGTAGTTGAGCTTGAAGGCCCGCATTGTGGTCATCACCCCGGCCTCGGTGTTGCCCTTCCCCACCGTCTGCTCTATTACTTTTCCGATGGACCGGAGAAGCTGATCCCCCTTGGGGCCGTCAATTCCCTGATCCAGCATTTTAGCGGTAGTTCCGTGACTGGCTCCCGGACTGGCCGCGTCTTGAGCCGCCCGGTACATTATCACGTCATAATCGCTTTGAAGATTGTAGGAACCAGATATTGCGCTGTCGATATTCTGCCGCCGCTCCAGCCCCGCCTCTCCTTTCCAGGTTTCGCCGATCTGGGCCAGCATGTTTTGCGTCCGTGTGATTTCCGCAAAGCCCTTGACTACGCCCTTTGACAGGCCCTCCTCAAAAATCCGCAGGGTAGCGTTAAGATATTCCTGGTACTGGCCTGTTTGCATACCGGATTGCTCAAGTCCGCCGTATGCGTACCCCAAGACGTTTTCGCCGTTCCGGTAACGATGGGCATATCCTGTCGCCCGGGCCAGGGTTCCACGGTCGGCGTTTGTCGCCCTTTGGTATCCAAGAACCTGATTTTCCGCCTGATAGACCTTTTCGCTTCTCACTCCCGCCTGGGAAAGATTAGTCGCAAGCTGTAAGCCTTCTTCCAGGCTGTACCCATGAAGTATACGCGAGTCCGTTGCCCGGTTAAAAACTTCTTTGAAAACGGCGCTGTTTCGCTTGGCGTCTCCTCCGAGTTCCCCCAGTGAGGCTGCCAGCCCCATAGAGGGCTGCATAACCTTTTCCCATTGTTCAGAGAGTTTGTTTGCCGCCGCCCCCAATCCAACAATGGCGGCCGCGATACCGGCAGCGGCCAGCACCGGGGCGGGAAGCCCTTTAATCATGCCCAGTAAATCAGTAGCGCCTCCCGCTGCACTCAAAGCGGCGGCGGCGGCGTTACCACTTCCCGCTTGTCCTATGACATTTTGGCCGGCCCCAAAGAAGCGGTTCAAACCCCTGAAAAAACGGGTTTGCTGTTCCTGGGCCATACGGGATTTTTGCTCCTCGTTGTTTTCCGCCCCCAACTGGGCCTGAAAATTTTTGAGAATATCCCCGTATTCCTTTGCCTCCCCGGATTTTCCATCCGCTATCATCTGTTTGATGATCTCCGACAGGTTTTGCATAGCGGTTTCAAGCGGTCTGGAATCCAGTTTGACATCGGAGTATCCGCCCAGCTTGGTGTCTTT
>JAIRLQ010000393.1 GCA_031259345.1 Treponema sp. | reverse complement strand
GCAGGTAATGGTCGTAAAAATTTTATCGTATTTTATGGGGGATTTTGATGAGGAAAATCCGACGGGCTTCATTTATTTTTCTTATGACCGTTCCCGTATTTATCGGGTACTGTTATTTTGGTATTCTGCCCTACATCAAAGGTTTTTACTTTAGTTTTTTTAAATGGAGCGGCTATACCCAGGTTATGCGTTTTGTGGGGCTGGAAAATTTCAAGCGCCTGGCGGGGGATAAAAATTTTTTTAACGCCCTCCACAATAACCTTATCATTTTTTTGATCTCCACCGTAGTTACCTTTATACTGGCCTTGTTCTTTGCGGTAGTCATTACCCGTTCCCGGTTCAAAGAAACCCTGGTATACCGGGTTACCTATTTCTTCCCCTATGTAATGCCCACCGTAGCCATCGCAATCCTCTGGCGGTTTATCTTTAATCCTTCGGTGGGGATCCTCAACGGCTTGCTTGAGGTTCTGAACCTTGAGTCTTTAACCCATGCCTGGCTTGGGGAAAAGACCACCGTCCTGGGGGCGGTAACCGCCCCCATTATCTGGGGTTCCCTGGGATTTTTTATGGTCCTTTTTATAGCGGGGATTCAGAATATTCCCGCCGCCCTCTACGAGGCCGCCCAGATCGACGGGGCCGGGGAATTCCAACAGTTCACCCGGATCACCTTTCCCCTGTTGTGGGAAATCATGCGGACCATGATTGTCTTTTTTATCAGCGGTTCCATCGGCTGTTTCGCTCTTGTTCGGGTAATGGCGGGCCTTACCAACCCCGCTGTGGAAGTACTGGGAACCTATATGTATAAACACGCCTTCCAATACACCGATTTTGGTTATGGGACCGCCGTTGGGGTGTTTATTTTTGCGCTCACCTTGGTTTTGGCATTGGTCATGCGAAGGCTTACCAAGAAAGAACTCATTGAGTTCTGAGGGATTATTATGAAAGGTAACACGAAAAAATCTTTTTCTATAAATACCGGGCGTTTTATATTCCCGGTTTTGATGCGGGTTCCCCTGCTTATCTATTTTCTCATAGTCGCCTTTCCCTTGGTTTGGATGGTGTACTCTTCCTTTAAAACCAGCGTGGAATTCCGGGCCAATCCGGTCGCCTTTCCCCTGGGCTTTTATTACCAGAACTATCAGACCGCGTGGAAAAACGGTAATATCGGAAGATATTTTCTTAATACCCTTTTTGTGGATAGTATTACCCTGGGGTTTCTGATGTTTTTTACCGCCGCCACATCCTATGTCTTGGCCCGGTTCCGGTTTTGGGGAAGGCGGATCATGGAAACGATCTATATGGGTTCCCTTTTATTGCCGGGTATTGTGGCTTTGATTCCCATTTTTTTGCAGATCCGTTCCTTGGGGCTTATCAATACCTACCTGGGGCTTATTATCATGCTGGTATTCAGCTCCCTGCCCTTTTCAATTTTTTTAATGCTTGGCTTTTTCCGGACTATCCCCCATGACTTTGAGGAAGCGGCCTATATTGACGGTTGTTCCTATTTCAGGGCCTTTGTTCAGATCATGCTGCCCATGGCGCAAATCGGGCTGGTAACGGTGTTGATCTTCAACTTTATCAATGTATGGAGCGATTATTCCCTGTCCCTGGTACTGATTTCCGATTCCGCCAGGAGGACAATACAGTTGGGGCTTGCCTTCCTGGTAGAGGTACCCAAGGTCAGAACCGATATGGGCGCCCTTTTTGCGGGGCTTACCATGGTAACCCTGCCGATTATGGTGGTGTATATCGTTTTCCAGAATAAAATCGTGCAAAGCCTCGCGGCAGGCGGGCTTAAAATATAGTATGGAAAACACAATACCGGTCTTTGACTTCCATTGTCATATAATGGAATCCTACGCTTTATTTAAGGATACTTTTTTTCAGGAACCAAGCCTTGAAAACGCCCGGCAGGTGATCTCTTTTTTGGAGAACGGTATGGCGGAAAAACTCGCCATACCGGCCATAACCCTGTATACCGTGCCGGATTTACCCTGCAACCCCCTGGCCCTGTATGCCAAGAGCCATGCGCCCGGCAGGATATACGCCCTGGCCGGGCTCAGGCGCGGCCTTACCCGGGAGGGTAACGCCGGTATGGTAGCCCAGGCCCGGGATTTGATCGCCGCCGGCTTTGACGGCTTTAAGCTGATCTGTAAGCCGAATGTGCGCCGGGTTTTCCGGTTTGCCATCAATGATCCGATTTTTGACGAATTTTACGCGGAGGCTGAAAAATGCTCCTGGCCCATCCTGTTTCATGTGGGGGATCCCCCCGCTTTTTGGCAAAAAGACCAGGTTCCCGCTTGGGCGGTCCGTTACGGCTGGTATTACGGTGATGATGCCGATATTCCCGCTTCCGGGCTTTTATATGCGGAGACCTTTGATGTTCTCAGGCGTTATCCGGCATTACAAGTCATCTTTGCCCATTTCTTTTTTATGGCGGATAGATTGGATGAGGTGCCTCCCCTATTGGACGCATACCCCCGGGTGTGTTTTGATGTAACCCCGGGCAGTGAAATGTACGCCGCCTTTTCGGCACAGCGGGATAAAGCCCGGGAACTGTTTGCCGCGTATGGGGACCGTTTTCTCTTTGGGACCGACAATGCCGGCTGCCAAGGTCCGGTGAGGAAAAATAATCTGCGGAAGGCCCGGGAGAACATAGCCTTGATGCGGCGTTTTTTTGAAACCGGCGATACCTTTGACGGCTTTGGTTACCGCCTCCGGGGTTTGGCCCTGGATCAACAAACTCTTTGTAAATTGTATACTCAAAACTTCCTCCGCATCTTGGGGAAAACCCCCGCGCCGGTACATCCTGTTCGGGCGGCAGCCTTATGCGAAACATACCGGAATATGATTGCCGGAGACGAACCCTTCGCGGAAAACACGATCCGTCTTTTGGAAGAAATACGGGATTTCTTTAACGGGCATCTTTAGTCCTCTTTTCCTCCCCTTGGCCGGTGAGGAATTTCAGCTTAATTACTTCTGGAGGTTATATTATGGGGGAACTTTATAAAGATAAAAAAGTTCCGGCTGCTGAGCGGGTGGGGGATCTTTTGCGGCGGATGACCCTGGAAGAAAAATGTCAACAGCTCTGCTGCGTTTCTGACAATGAAATTTACGGGACTGATTTTGCGATCTCACCGGATCGAATGAAGGAAACTATTCCCGACGGAATCGGCGGGCTTGTACTATATCCGAAAACGAAACTCTTCGATGTTGATATTTGCCGCAGGGAGATAAAACAGGTTCAGGAATACCTTGTTAATAATACACGTCTGGGTATTCCGGCAATGCCCCATGTTGAGGCAAACAGCGGACCATGGATTTTTGGCGCTACAAACTATCCCGAACCTATTGGCCTTGCGGGAACCTGGAATCCTGAACTTATACAGGAAATGGCAGACGCGATCCGCGGTGAGTTACGGGCCATAGGATTCCGTCAGGTCCTGTCACCGGTAATGGATATAACCAGGGATCCCCGCTGGGGCCGTGTCGGTGAGACCTACGGAGAAGATCCATACCTGTCTTCAGTCCTGGCCGTTGCCTATGTAAAGGGTATTCAGGGGCAGGGGCTTTCCGATGGGATTCTTGCTTCGGCAAAGCATTTTCTGGGTTATGGTTCTCCTGTCGCCGGCCTCAATATGGGTACTCAGCCGATAACCAGCCGTGAACTGTTTGAAGTTTACGCGCGTCCTTTCGATGCCTGTATTCATCTGGCAGGGCTTTACTGCGTTATGAATAGCTACGGTAATATTGACGGGATTCCCATCAACGAAAGCTATGAGATTTTAACGGAACTGCTTCGTCATACCATGGGATTTGAAGGTTTTGTGGTTTCTGACTACCATAGCATTAACCGTTCCTATGAAAATTTCCATACCGCGGACAGCATTAAGCAGGCGGGCATCAATTCTTTTAACGCGGGGCTTGATATGGAACTTCCCAAACGTATTGCCTACGGCGATCTAATGGTCCAAGCCATAAAAGAAGGGGCTATAAAAACGGAGCTGCTGGATGCTTCAGTGTCCAAGGTTCTCAACGCAAAATTCCGTCTCGGGTTATTTGAGAATCCCTATCCGGAAGATGAAGAAAAATGTATGGTTCAGATTCTTAAACCGGAGTACAAGTCAATTTCCAAGCAACTTGCCTCTCAGTCCCTTATTCTCTTAAAAAACGAAGGTCCGCTCCTGCCTCTTTCCAAGGACATTAAAAGGCTTGCCGTAATCGGTCCCTGTGCCGACAGCCTGCGGGTGCTTTTTGCCGGATATTCAGCCCCGGCCTGGATCGATGTGTTCATTGGGGATCCTCAAGATAAATTATTTCCGGGTATGGAAAATTTTGCCGATGAATACGGTATAAAGATAGGGAAAGATACGCCGCCGGTTGACAAGGAAAACTACGACGCCTTTGTCAGTCACGGTATAGAATATGGGCTTAAGAAACTGTACCCCGATTCGATAACCATCCTGGAAGCTATCCGTGGTAAGCTTGGCGCCGATTGTACGGTCAAGTACTCTAAAGGCTGTGATCTAAATACCGGTGATTGTTCGAAGTTTGACGAAGCCGCGGCCCTTGCGGACTGGGCCGATGTTACGGTCCTGGTAATGGGCGGCCAAAGCGGATGGGGCCGCTGCGCCACTACCGGTGAAGGAATTGATTCGGTAAATATTGGCTACTTCGGCGTACAAGAAGAACTTATCCGCAGAATATACAAAACCAAACGTCCCATGGCGCTTGTTGAAGTAAGTTCCCGTCCGGTATCTTCACCGTGGACGGAAGAAAATCTGCCCGCTATCCTCCATTGTGCGGCGCCTGGGGCTTTCGGCTCACCGGCTGTCGCGGATGCCCTCTTCGGCGATGTGAATCCTTCGGGGAAGCTGCCCTTTACCGTGGCGCGCCATGTAGGTCAGGTGCCAATTTATTACAACCCTGCGGGCGGCAGCAGCGATGAGGATAACAGTATTGGTTTCAACATTGATGGTTATATTGATATGACCAAATATCCGCTGTATTATTTCGGCCACGGCCTTTCCTATTCCTCTTTTGAATATGCGGACTTGAAAATAAATCCAGGAGAGATCTCAACCGGCGGGACCGTTAACATCTCCTTCCGCCTGACCAATACATCCAACAGAGCCGGTACGGAAATTTCGCAGCTCTATATATACGACGAGCTTGCTAGTGTGATACGCCCGGTACAGCAATTAATGGGTTTTGCCCGGGTAGAACTTAAGGCTGGGGAATCTGCGGAGATTAGCTTTTTACTATCAGCTAATGAACTTGGGTTCTATGATCGTACTATGCGTTTTATTGTGGAACCCGGTTTCTTCCGGGTCATGATTGGCTCTTCCGGCAAAGACATCCGTCTTAAAGGCCGTTTTGAAGTTATGGGCAGACCCAGGGAAATAATGCGGGAACGGGCATTCCTTACGCCGGTAACTGTCCGCAGGTTCTAGGCCAAGTTTTTCAAATAGGCCGTTATGCAGAGGGGAACCTTCGGCGCGGGTCCGCGTCAGGAATTTATTAAAAGGACTCTACCAGGGGGGAAAGGGAGGCCATGTCGGGGTTGACAAAGTTCGGCTCTCCCGCGGCTTTTTGGGCGTTGACCACATCTTTAAGCCCGTTGCCGGTTACAATGGATACTACCAGGGCATTGGGGGGGATACGTTTTTGTTCCGCCAATTTAATAAGCCCCGCACTTCCTGCCGCGCCGGCAGGTTCGCCAAAGACCCCGGCGGCAGCTCCCAGGCGGCGCATGGCGGAAAGTATTTCGTCATCTGTAACATTTACCGTAATACCGTTGGATTCACGGATTGCCGCAAGGGCTTTGTCCCCGTTACGGGGCACCCCTACGGCGATGCTGTCGGCAATGGTATCTTCATCCATCTTTTCTATGGCGTTGCCTGTTTCCGCGGCGCGGTTTATCGGGCAGCAAAGAGAAGCCTGCACGCTTATAAGACGGGGCAGTTTGTCCAAAAGGCCCAGGGCATAAAGATCTTTAAAACCCTTCCAGACCCCCGCGATAGTACAGCCGTCGCCAACCGAGACGGCAACGTAATCCGGCGTTTTAAAGCCAAGCTGTTCGGCAATCTCCAAAGAGACTGTTTTCTTCCCTTCCATTAAATACGGGTTTATCGCGGCATTGCGGTTATACCAACCCCAGCGGGAAATTGCCTCGGCAGAAAGCCTAAAAGCATCTTCATAGTTTCCTTTTACACAAAAAACATGCGCGCCAAAAACAAGAAGCTGCGCCACTTTGCCTTTAGGCGCCCGTTCGGGAACAAAAATAAAAGACTTTAACCCCATAGCGGCGGCGTTTCCCGCAAGGGAAGAAGCGGCGTTTCCGGTGGAAGAACAGGCAACGGTGTTTTTCCCCGCCTTTTTTGCCCGGACCGCGGCAATAGCCGAGGCGCGATCCTTAAGGCTCGATGTAGGGTTAAGGCCGTCATCTTTTATGTAAAGGTTTTTAAGGCCCAGGCTTTCGCCAAAGCCGTCCGCTTTATACAAAGGCGACCAGCCTACACGGAGGGGACTTAGTTCGCTCCCTTCTTCTATGGGGAGCAGCGGGAGATAACGCCACATGGAAAAATCAGCGGAAGAAGCAAGGCTTTGGCGGTCAAGTTTTGTTTTAATAAAGGCGTAGTCATATTTTACATCCAGCATCCCGCCGCAGGAAGGGCAGGTAGTAGTGTCAACTTCGGCGCCGGTTTCTTTGCCGCAGGAAACGCACACACAGCCCAAAACATTTTTCATCTTAGCGCCCCCTTTTAACATTGGGGAATGTCCGGAAAGCCGGTTACTTTTCGGACATCCCTGTTATTTTAATAAACCTGTTTTATCATTAAACTCTTCGATAAGCCTGTCAATTTCGCCGGTCTGATTTTGTACACCTGTAAAACTTCTTTCCTGGTGGTACCATTGATCGTCCAGATCTTCGGCGCTGCGCCCCTGCTGTTCAACCCAGGTATAGTATTTAAGGTTATGTACCCGTTTGCGTTCGGCGTAACCAAGCTCCGTCATGTTGTCCGTGCTTTCGCCCAAAAGGCTCCGCCCATAATCAACGGCAGCCCGGGAAAGGCTGTATTCGCCTTCTTCTTCCCGCAGTTCCGCAAGGCGGGAACGGTACATCTCTACAGAATCGGTAAGGACTGTGGCAACCACGTCATTTGAAGTAAGTTCGTAGTATTTTGCAAATTTGATGCAGCAAAGCATATTGGCAATGCCGGAAATCCCCATAAGGGAAAGATCTTCCACTGCCCGGGGGCTTAGTTTTACCTCTTCAATAAGAAACTTTTTCCCCGCTTCTTCATTAAAGAGCCTAAGGAGCGCCATGCTGTCATTGTCGTCAATGGCAATTGCCATGTCGGTGTTTTTAACATTGTGCACCCAGGGTATGTGTTTGTCCCCAATGCCTTCGATGCGGTGGGAGCCAAAGCCGTTGTTGACAATGGTCGGGCATTGCAGGGCTTCGCCAACCGCAAGCCTTGAAGCAGGGTAGCGCTGTTTTAAATAATCACCGGAAGCCAAAGTGCCCGCCGAACCTGAAGTAAAACAAGCGCCGGCAAAATTATTTTTCTGCCCATCAAGGCTTTCAAAGGCGGCGGCAATGGCTTCGCCTGTTACATTGTAATGCCACAGGTAATTCCCCATTTCCTCAAACTGATTAAAAATCATCGCTTCTTTGCGGGTGGCGCGTATTTCTTTTACCTTGTCAAAAATTTCTTTTACGTTCGATTCGGTTCCCGGGGTGGCAATAATTTCCGCTGCTACGGTTTTAAGCCAATCAAAGCGCTCGCGGCTCATGCCCTGGGGAAGGATCGCGACAGCATCCACAGCCAGAAGCCTGGAATTAAAAGCCCCGCCGCGGCAGTAATTTCCTGTAGAAGGCCACACCGCCTTTTCCACAGACGCGTCAAACTGCCCGGTAACAAGCCGGGGAACAAGACAGCCAAAAGAAGCGCCCACTTTGTGGCAGCCCGTAGGAAAATACTTTCCCGCCAGGCAGATAATCCGCGCGTCCACGCCGGTTAAGGCTTTTGGAAGCTCGATAAAATTGGGGCTGCCGAAAAGCCCTCCGGATTCTTTTGCTTCGTTTTTCCAGGTAATACGGAAAAGGTTTGCCGGATTAATATCCCAAAGTCCAACGCCTTTAAGCCTGTCCCTAATTTTTTGGGGCAGGGTAGAGGGATCTTTCATTTGTTTAAAGCTTGGGATAATAATATTGTTTTCCCTTGCCTTTTTAATGTTCCTTTCAAGAACGGATTTATTTATGCTTAGATCAATCATAAACAGAGTATACCC
>JAIRLQ010000063.1 GCA_031259345.1 Treponema sp. | reverse complement strand
GCCCGGATAAGGGCCGCCGCCTCAATGCCGTCCATCCCGGGCATCATGTGATCCATCAGCACAAGATCGTAGCGTCGCTTTTTTGCCATCTCGATTGATTCAGGTCCGCTGCCCGCCTTGTCTATGACCATTTTGTACGGCGCAAGCAGCCCGCTTACCACGTCTATGTTGCTGGCAATATCATCCACCACCAGAATATGGGCTTTTGGAGCGGTAAACCGTATGTCAATAAATTCCGTATTCTGAAACCCAAAGTCCGTATTCTTTCCGTTGAGAATATTGGCAACCATAACCGGCTGGGTGGGCATATAGAGTTCCCGGCAGCCCATGGGGATTTTCTTCCCGTACTCCGCCATGGCCGCCACGGTTACGGTATTGGCGTTTTCTTTCAGGGCCGCCTGTATTTCCTCCGCGACAGGCCAGGAAATAAACACAAATTGATACCTGCCGCTTTTCAGTTCCTTTATAAGCTCATCCTTGTCATGGGCAAGCGTATTCGGAAGGCCAAGACTCTCAAGGGTATAGGTGATGGACAGGGCAAAAGTTTTCCGCCCTTCAAACACCAGGCAGTTCTTGTGTTCCGCGTCTTCCACCAGGGCGAAGGACCGTCCGTCCAGTATTTTTTGGGGTATCTCGGCGATAAAGACACTGCCTTCGCCGTACACGCTTTCCGCCCGGAGGCCGCCCCCCATGAGGCGGCACAAATTCCGGCTTATCGCCAGGCCCAGCCCCGTCCCTTCCACGCCCCGGTTCTGTTTGCTGTCGAACTGCATAAAGCTGCCAAAGAGCTTATCCATGTCTTCGGCCTTTATACCTATGCCAGTATCTTTCACTTCAAAGTACAGCGTAAAATCCGACGGGGTTTCAGCCTTCTTCCCCCGTACCGAAAAGGCAATGTTTCCTTTGTTGGTATACTTCACCGCATTGGTAAGCAGGTTCAAAAGAACCTGACGCACCCGTATTTCGTCCCCGAATAATTTTGTCGGAAGGTTCCCGTCAATCATGGTGGTAAAACGCAGGGGCTTTTCCCCGATCCGCAGCCGGATAATATTGATCACGTCGTTGATAAGGGAAGCAAAAAGGTATTCCCCTTCCACAATTTCAAGTTTCCCCGCCTCTATTTTTGAGAAGTCCAGAATATCGTTGATTATCGAAAGGAGGTTTGTTCCGGCCTGTTTGATGGTGGACAGGTTTCCCTTCGCCTCCTGGTTCAGGTCCTGTCTGAGGAGCAATTCCGTCATGCCGATAACCGCGTTCATGGGGGTGCGGATCTCGTGGCTCATGTTGGCAAGGAATGCCGATTTTGCCGTATTGGCATTATCCGCGGCATTTTTGGCATCAATAAGTTCGGTATTATCATAGTAAAGCACTATTTTCCCACAGAGCCGTCCATCGTTGTCAAACATCGGGGAAATTTGTATCTGATAAGTCCGGACATCGCCATTCTTGCCAATGTCAAGAGAAATTGCTATCGAGATCATTTCCTGTTTTTCGGCAACTGTATTAAGCCACGATTCAGCCAGGGCAACAAATGTTTCATCGCCCAAAGAACGGTAAAACTCAAGGATATGCATTCCCTCTACATAATCGAAATTCGGTATACCAGCCTTTTGCAGCAAAGAATCCGAGCAATACGCTATCTTATCCTCATCATCAAGGAAGAGTACAAAATTAACACTATTTTTCATAAAATAACTGAGGAAACGTTTTTGTTTTTCACTCTCCCTGGTGGCGTTTTCAAGCAAACCTGTTCTGGCGTTAAGATTGCTTTCGATGACTCCAAAAATCTTTTCGTTTGATTTAAGCTGGCGCCTCAACCTGCGCACTTCGATATCCAAATCCGAGTTTGCTTTTTTCAAACGCCTGTTTTCATCAGAAAGCATATTAAGCGAGGAATCTTCACCGCCCGGCGGACAGGTTGTAGTTCCAGGATTAAGAGCATTGCTCATTTAAATTTTCCTTAATCAAAAACACAAGATATAAGCGTATAGCTGTGAAGACAGTTCACGAGTTTCCCGTTTGCATCGGGGACAGGACATATTTCCCCGCCGCTGTAACATAACATATAATTAGCGGAAATGCCGGTTTTACCAAGCCGTTCGTGATACGAGGAAAAAGCTTCGCACTCCGCAAGAAATTTCGTGCCAAGAGACCATGAACGCACTGCACAACTGTAATTAAGCGAATTCTTAATCTTTTCTCTCTCGAATTGTTGAGTTGCTTCCACGGCGCTACGGAGAGTTTTATCAGCATCCATAAGCGCAAAAGAAATCTTTGCGCCAATGGGGGTATTTCCTGTCACAAGAAGACTTTTTGGATCGCCAGGCACCGTTTGCACTACAGCACGGGCTACACGTCTTCCATTTTCATAGATAATAATCGCCGGGACAGCACAGAGTTGTGTCAAATCCTTTGCGTTCGCACCAACCAGTCCAATCTTTTGCAGATAGTCAAAGGCGGGAATATTGTTTACTGCTTTCAAAACAGGGCCCTCCGCAGAACTTATGATGGCGGCTTCTTTGATTAAGGCATTCATATCAAGAGAGGTTGTCGCCTTAAAGTGGGGCTCAAAATTACCATAAACCGCAATAAAACTCATTAAATACGGCGACACATTATCGTTGAAAGCCACAAAATTCTTTTCAGAAACTCCGTCTGTATTCCATGAAAGTGAACCAAATAGCAAAAGTTCCTGTGTAATTTTATCGGTGGCATCCATGAAGTCATCACCACTGAAATAAGCCTGTGGCGCCATATAAGAAAAGACAACTTTCGGTTTGTCCTGTGCGAGAAATTCTCCGTAGATCTTTTCAAGGGCTGCCGTTATCTCCTTGGGACTTTTGTTTTCAGTTGCTATTGACCGTGAGACGAAAGATACATCATCGGAAGTAAGCATCATTACCGCAAGGGAATACTCCCCGGTTTGTCCACGGGCGCCCGTTACGGTGGAACTCGTTCCCACCATATCGAAGGGCAGCGCGGCAGCGACCGCCTTGTAGATGCCATTCTCCGCATATTCATCGAAAAAAGCGGCAATGCCTACAGTATTTTTCAGCATATTTTTCTCAGGATCCAACTGTTCCCGAATTTCTTTCGCCGCCGCTTCCGGGTTATCAATTTGGCTGGTAAAAGCCGTATACGTCTTTACCATGGTTTTCATTCTCCTTAAATAGTGTCTGTCCATAATGTAGACACATTATGGACAGACACAAAATAGCAATTTTTTGCTGTATATTTCTCAAAACCGGAGTTTTGAGAAAGCCTTTATTTCATCATTTTATTTTCATATTCCAGGTTTTTTAAAATTCCGGTTTCATAACATACCTCCTTCGCCTATTCCGCGTGTCAATAAAGCGATTGCCCCATCGTATTCCCCCATCAGCACCTTGTCGGAAAGGGCGTTTATCCGTTCCCGTGTTTCCCCGTCTAAGGGCAGTTGTTCTATCTCTTCAAGCAGCCGGTCGATCTCCTTCATGTCCTTTGCCTCAAGGGCCTCTTTCAAAGTGAAGAAGGAGGAGGGAGGAATGAGCCCGGCGGCCTTTTGGTTCTCTCCGCCCCTCGCCGCCAAGTCCTCGGTTCTAAGTCCCGGCTCCTCATTTTCTTTTAGAGCTTTCCCTATCCCTTCAACGAGCCCTCTCAGGCGCTCGAGAAAAGCGGGCAAAAACCCGCTGACCGCCGCCGTGTCCCCGGCCTTCCCCGCCGCTTCCAGTTCCGCCGCCTCCGCCGATACTTCCGCCGCGCCGATGGCGGCGGCGGCGCTTTTTATGGCGTGGGCATGGGTGGCAAACACGGCAAGCGTTGTTTCGGTGGGAATCGCGGCAAAGACGGAGAGCCGTTCAAGGGCGTCTTTGTAAAACTGCGCCAGCACCTTCCGGTAGCCCGCTTCCGTCCCGCCGGTCATGTTGATGCCCCTTCGCGTGTCCACGCCGGGAATAACGATACCGCTTTCCCCGCTAAAGGTTTCCCGCCGGATTCCCCTTCCGGCCTTTATCTGTTTTTTCGCGGGTATCCAGCGGGACATCATGTCGTCAAGCTTGGCGATTTCTATGGGCTTGGAAAGATAATCGTTAAACCCCTTTTCCAAAAACATTTCCTTCATCCCGGAGATCGCGTTGGCGGTTAAGGCTATGATAGGGACGTTTTTTTCGTTCCGCTCCTTTTCATCGGCCCGGATAAGGGCCGTCGCCTCAATGCCGTCCATCCCGGGCATCATGTGATCCATCAGCACAAGATCGTAGCGTCGCTTTTTTGCCATCCTTATCGACTCGGCGCCGCTGTCCGCCCTGTCTACGGTCATCTTGTAGGGGGCAAGCAGGCCGCTTACCACGTCAAGATTACTGGTAATGTCATCCACTATCAGAATACGGGCGGAGGGGGCGGTAAAACGTATGTCCTGAAACTCCGCGTCCTGAAATCCAAAAACAGTCTCTTTCCCGTTCAAAATGTTGGCTACCATAACCGGCTGGGTGGGCATATAGAGCTCCCGGCAGCCCAGGGGCATCTTCTTCCCGTATTCCGCCATGGCTACCACGGTTACCGCGCCGGCCTTTTCTTTCAGGGCCGCCTGTATCTCCTCCGCGACAGGCCAGGGAATAAACACAAACTGATACCCGCCGCTTTCCAGTTCCCGTATAAGTTCGGCCTTGTCGCGGACAAGCGTGTTCCCCACCCCCAG
>JAIRLQ010000045.1 GCA_031259345.1 Treponema sp. | reverse complement strand
AAGGAGTACGATCTGGGAGAAGGTTCTGTTCTGATTTTGTTTGTTTTTTGCTGCGCCCTTCTGTATGATGATGTAGAAACGCTGCCGTTATCCAGTCTGCGCCCCATACTTGGCCAGGGTGAAACCCGGCAGATTGAGCGGCGCTTTAAATCCCGGGAACATAAGCTTCTAAAAAGAGGGTTGATAGAAAACGACTGCCATGACGGCATGGCGGATACCAAATATTTCAGGTTTACTGAAAAGTCAAAAAACGAATTCCTTGCGGATGTCGATATAAAAGAGAAATCAAGGCATCATAGCAAGGACTTTATCTTCGCGGAAACGCTTGCAGCCAAAAAACTGTTTTACAGTGAAAAAATTACACGGCGGATAGCCGAACTTACCAGCCTCTTGTGTGAAGAAAACTTTAAAAACATTCAGAAACGCCTTGAGGAAAACAACATGCATACCGGTTTTGCCTGCCTGTTCAGCGGGCCTCCCGGTACGGGCAAGACGGAGACCGTGTACCAGATAGCCCGGGAAACGGGACGGGACATCATGATGGTAGACATAGCGGAAACCAAAAGCATGTGGTTCGGCGAGAGCGAAAAACGCATAAAGGCGGTGTTCGATCACTACCGGGGCGCGGTAAAAAGCGGCGGCCGTACCCCTATCTTGCTCTTTAACGAGGCGGACGCGGTTCTGGGAAAGCGGCGGGAGTTGGGCGCCTCTCGCAACGGCCCTGAACAAACCGAGAACTCCATTCAGAACATCATCCTGCAGGAGATGGAAGACCTGTCCGGAATCCTTATCGCTACTACCAACATGACGGGCAATCTGGATAAAGCCTTTGAACGCCGTTTCCTCTACAAGATAGAATTTGAAAAGCCCGATATAATGGCGAAGAAGGCCATCTGGCAGAACATTATTCCCACACTCTCCGGCGATGACGCGCTTACGCTTTCCAAAAACTTCGACTTTTCCGGTGGCCAGATAGAAAACATTGCCCGCAGACAGATGGTATGCGCCATCCTTACCGGCGTAACGCCGATGTTATGCGATATTATCACACTTTGCAGGGAAGAAATGCTGGAAAAGGAAGACATGAAACGGATTGGGTTCCGCGTGGAATGATTGGGGAAGGGGGCTGTTGCGGCATGATGTATTAAGGAGCATATTTCATTACCGTTAGGTTCGTTGCGGTTGCCTGTGGTTGAATGTAAAATTGCTTGAGTATTTTACATTTATCTTTGACAAATCAAATTGGGACAGTCTTCGGCCGTCCTGTTTTCCCTTGTCATCGGCCTGCCGGCGGCATATTCCATCGCCCGGTTCAAACAGAAGCGGCTCCTCATACTCATCCTTTTGGCGCAGCTCATGTCGGGAATTTCTTTCCTTATGCCTGGTATATTGTGTTCTCCCGCCTGCATCTCATGGATTCCTACACCGCCCTGATCCTCTCCCACATGCTCATTGCTTTGCCGGTGGTGGTTGCGTTAATCAGGGCGACCACCACCGCTGCACTGACAAGAGGTATTGTGTGGCGAACAAGATTGGAAGCCGGGGTCCATACCCCGGAGTTTACTCCTGGGTTCTTCATTCTTAGGTAAGAAATGCAGAACGAAAATGGCGCGAAGCTCGAGGCTTTCCCAAAACTTCAGTTTTTGAAAGGGGCTGTCCGAAAAGTTTGAAAAACTTGTTCGGACAGCTTCCTTAGTACACGGGCGTCCTGTTTGGATTTGCGGAGTAAATGCGCTTTTATTGTGGGCCGCTTTTTAAATACTATTACCTGTGGTTCGTTTTTTAAGTGGCGCAACATGTATGCGCATAAAGCTGTCCTAATACATCCGCGAGCCGGGTGTTTTGGAGTTTTATGATGCTTTTGCTTTTTCCAATTCATCCGCGGTTTCCGCCCATTCAGCGTTTCTTTGTTCAATTTGGGCGGCAGTATCGTCCAGGGCCTGTTTGACCGCTTTTGCTTTTTCGCCCGCGGAATAAACTTCCGGGCGGGCCAGTTCCGTTTCAAGGCGAGACTTTTCGGATTCCAGTCTTTCAAGTTCGGCAAGGATCTCTTCTTCCCGGCGTTGAAGCCGCCGTATCAAAGCCTGCTTCCGCTTTTCCGCTTCCCGGCGTTCCGCCCCCCTTGGCTCCGTTTGGGGGGGCGCTTTCTTTACGGCGGTGCTTTCTTCCCTATCGGGCATTGTCAATTTTTCGCCGGATATACTTTCCAAATAATAAGTATAATTTCCATAATAAAGTTTATGTTCCCCCGGCGCGTCCCCCCTGCTTTTCAGTTCCAGGGTTTTGGTGGAAAGGGCTTCCATAAAACCGCGGTCGTGGGAAACAAAAATGATAGTACCGGCAAAAGCCTTTAGGCAGTCAAGGAGTATGTCTTTGGAGTAGAGATCCAGGTGGTTTGTAGGTTCGTCCAGAATAAGGAGATTCATGGGCTTTAAAAGCATTTTTAAAAGGGCAAGCCGGCTTTTTTCCCCGCCGGACAAAACCGAAAGGGGTTTAAACACATCATCGCCCCGGAAGAGAAATGCCCCCAGCATATCCCGCACTTTTGGGATTAAGTGGGTAGGGGCTTCGCTTTCCATATAGTCCAGGACGCTTTGTTCCCCTGTCAGGGTTTCGGCGGCATCCTGGGAAAAATAACCCGGCGCGATACCGGCGCCGTATTTTACCGTGCCCTGGTAATTTTGATCCTGTCCCGCGATTATTCGCAAAAGGGTGGTTTTGCCCGCACCGTTAAAACCGGTAACCAAAAGCCTTTCGCCCGCTTCCAAAATCAAGTCCAGGTTTGAAATGATGTTCCTTCTGCCATAACTTTTACAAATGCCTTCAAGGGTGCAGGCGACGCGGCCTGAATGCGGCGGCTCCGGAAACGTAATGTTAATTTTTTTTAAAGATTCGGGGATATCGATGCGTTCCATTTTTTCAAGGCGCTTGATGAGTTCCTGGGCAAAAGCCGCTTTGGCAGCCTTGTAACGAAAGCGGCGGATAAGGGCTTCTGTTTTGGCAATTTCTTCCTGTTGGGCTTCGTAACGTTTTATAAGGCTTTCAAGATCGGCTTTCCGTGTTTTTTCGTATGACGAATAGTTCCCCGCGTAACGTTTGCAGGTTCCCTGGAAAATTTCGTACACTTCGTTGACGGTAACATCCAAAAAATAGCGGTCATGGGAAACCAAAAGGTAGCCCCCGGAAAAAGACTGGAGCCAGGTTTCAAGCCAGTTTCGGGCTTCAATGTCCAGGTAATTGGTCGGCTCATCCAAAAGGAGTATGTCCGGGTTTTGCAGCAATACCTTTGCCAGGGCGATTCGCATTTGCCAGCCGCCGGAAAATTCTTCGACCTGCCTGTCCGGGTCTGTCCGTGAAAAGCCAAGTCCGGTTAACACTGCCTGAATTGAAGCTTCCCTGCGGTAATAGCCGGAATTTTCTACGGCTTCCTGAAGCCTGTGATGCTCTTCCAAAAGGGCGGCGGTAGAACCCGAGCCGGCGGAAGTTTTTTCAAGGCAGCCGCCCAATTCATCGATCTTGTTTAACAAAGAAATAATTTCACTGTATGCGGCTTCCGCTTCTTCCCGCAGGGTTACCTGCCGCGCGGGCAGCGCCGCGGCTTCCGCCGACTGGGGAAGGTAGGCGATTCTTGTTCCCTTTTGGACAGCCCGGTCTCCGGAATCGGCAGTGATC
The DNA here is from genome assembly GCA_031259345.1 of Treponema sp. Classification (GTDB taxonomy): domain Bacteria; phylum Spirochaetota; class Spirochaetia; order Treponematales; family Breznakiellaceae; genus JAIRLQ01. The sequence continues at coordinate 7,889 of JAIRLQ010000045.1, read as the reverse complement.
TTTCCGGCAATAACTTTCATCAGCGTAGATTTGCCCGCGCCGTTTGCCCCCGCAAGAGCAGCCCGGGAACCCGGCGCCAGATTAAGGCTTATATCTTTAAGAATGTCCCTGTCGCCAAAGGCAAGGGAAACCCGGGAAAATTGAACAAAGCCCATTGCCTAATTATTATCCTGAGGGGTTGGTTGATTAATTTCCAAGGGGCTTTCGACAGGCTTTAGTCCCTCTTCATTTGTCAATTCCGGTTCCTCTTCGGCCGCTTCGCCCTCATCTGGAAAGGGTATTTCCGGATCCGAATATTCACCAAAGCCTTCAATATAATCATAATCATCATAATTATTAAAATAATTATTGCTTGTTCTTCCGCCGCCCGGGTTTTCGAGGTTTAAAGCTTCTCCCGGAATGCCGGAGGGCAGGACGGGAGCTTCGGCTTTAAAAAAGTAAAGCACCAGCGGGGAAGATGAACGGCGGACTACGACTATATCGTCAAGGCTTGTGTCGGGGACATATTCAAGACGGAAGCCCTGGCGCTCGCTGGATGAATCCAGGGAATACATAAAATTTACGCTCCCCGCGGAACCGCCTGCGCTGTTAAAGAAAAATGAAATTGCGCCGCTGTAAGTTTGCGAAAGACTTTGGGAAAGGAAAAGCCTCATCTGCACCGTGCCGGACCCCAAAGCCGCCGCGGGTATTATCTGGGGAATCAACAGGTTATTGCCGGTCCAGGTAAAACGGCCTTCTTCCAAAAAAGTGATGGTTCCGTAGTTGTGGCTGGTAAAAACCGGGCCCTGGGAAAAGATATTTGCATAAAGTTCCTGGCGGCGGGCTGTTTCCTGGACAATAAGATCGTCCACATCCGCCGGAAGGGCCACAAACAGCAGGGTTTTTAAAAGGCCGCCTGTTTCGGTAAACTGCACAGCCAAAACGGTATCCGAACGCAGGTTCATCTGAAGCGAAGTCCCTTCAAAACGCCAGGAACGGGTACCCGTTGGGAGTATCCGTGAATAGGAAAAAGTTCTGTCATAGTCTTTGGTTTTGATATGGGCTGCTCCTGAGTCCTGGCCGGGATCAAAGCCCCAATGCAGGGAAAGCTCTTCAAGATTGACGCGCCGGCTATTGACCATGGTTCCGTAGGCTTCCGCCGACCAGGCCTGCGAAAGAAGCCGCTCAAGTTCAGGGTCTTCCGCGGGGCCGTCTTCTTTTGGGGCTGATACCAAGATGCCGTCTGAATGTTCAAATGTTTTGAGGCGGTAGGAAAAGCAATACCCCGTTACGCCGTCTTCCGTTAAGACATAAAACCATTGCCCCGGAAGGGGGTCGCCCCGGGCGCCTACCGCCGGGCTTCCTTCGGCAGGAGAGAGGATTTTAATTATCTCCCCCAATTTAAGGCGGTAAACCCGCCGGGCGCCGTTATCGGGGGTTTCCCGGATAGGAAGCCCGTCCTGCAAAGTTTCCGCATAGGTTAGGGCATAGGGCGCAAATTCTTCGGCTCTTTGCCTTGCCTTTTTTTTGCTTCCCGCGAATTCAAGCTTTTCCAGGGGAATTTCAAATTTGTCTATTTTGTTTTCCGCATCCCGGTATTCCTGCGGAATGCCGGCAACCCAGACACGATTGATATTTGAGCGGATATACACAGGCAGCACAGTTCCGGAAGGAATCGCGGGATCATCCGATGCCCAAAGCAGGATACCGTAACCAAGCTGCCCGGAACATGATGAAAAAAGAAAAATAGCCCCTGCCAGAAAAAAGGCGGGGCCACATCTCATGCAAGAGAAAAAAAGGCGGTTTTTTATCCACGAAAAAATCATTGGAAGTGAATTCTACCAAACCAAAGGAATTTTCGCCAGACCCCGCTTCCCCGTCCGCCGGGGAAGCGCCCGGCGTAAGAGTTTTAAGGCGTTGATCAACCCTGATTTCCTCTATTCCGTCTTGTTTGGAAAGCAAATGCTTTTGCCCTGATCCAATCGTTTGTCTTTGCCATATCTCCTCCTTTTATAGATAGGGCGGCACAGCCGCCGCCGTTCAACCGGTGTTTTGACGGCCCCAGGGACTGTTTTTCACTTCTTTAGGCCCGTCCTTTTAAGGCGCGAGCCATTCGTTGTAACGGCTGGGTCCGCCGTTAAAACTGTAGGGTCCGCCGTTATAACTGTAGAGTCTGCCGTTAAAACTGTAGGGTCTGCCGTTAAAACTGTAGGGTCCGCCGTTAAAACTGTAGACCCAGTTTCCTGGGAAACAGACTCAGTTTCCTGGGAAACAGACCCGGTTTCCTGGGAAACAGACCCAGTTTCCTGGGAAACAAACTCAGTTTCCTGGGAAACAAACTCAGTTTCCTGGGAAACAAACTCAGTTTCCTGGGAAACAGACTCAGTTTCCTGGGAAACAGACTCAGTTTCCCGGACGGCAGAGTCAGCCGTTAAAACGGCTGGGTCATTCGTTTTAACGGCTGGGGAAATAACTTGCCATGTTCCGCTGGGCAGGCTATATTTAAAGGAGAGGCTCGGAGATTTATGGATATTGTGATACTGCAAAGCGCGCACAAGCATGGGATAACCGAAGAAAGCATTCGTTCATGTCTATTAAACTTTAGGGGTGATAAGGTGCTGGACGATCCCCCTCCAAAGCGTCTGTTGGCCGGTTTTGATCATCTGGGAAACGCGCTGGAAATTATCGCAGTCGAAGACATTGAGAGGGATCGGTTGCTGGTTGTTCATGCCATGAAACTGAGAAAGCAGTTTTATTATTTATTGGGAGCAAATGAAAATGGATTATGATGATATTGATGTTGAACAGGTGGTAGATGAGGTAATCAAAGCGGAAGAACAAGGAAGGCTGCGCCCCGCGACAAAGCGGGAATCTATGGCGGTTCGCCTTGCCGCCCTCAGTTCCATTGTCCATGAAATGCAGGCAATGGTCGAAAATGACCGGGAACTTGTTACAGAAGCGCCGGACCCCTAATTCTTTAATTTATTTACCCACAAGCGCAGTTCGTGGGCAACCCAGTGGACAATAAGAAGCCGAAGCCGGCGGTGTCCCAATAGTTCATCGTCCAGTACTGTTTCGGAAAGCACCATTTGCGCTATGGTATGTACCAGTTCTTCCGGGATTTCCAGAATCCACCGGGAAAGCCGGGCGCCTTTTGAATCGTTCATAAACTCGCTGACCGCGCTCTGTAAAATTTTGGCCTGCCGGCTAAGGAGCGCAAGTTCCGAATCTTTTTTTATCCGCTTGCGGCCATGAACGGAAACAAAAAATTCATAGGCGGATTCCGCTTCGTCCGTTGCAAGGGTAATAACCTGTGTTTCGTCCGCCAGGAGGCGTACCAAAAGGGGATAAAAATAATTCTGAATGTCAAGAATGCTCGCCATAGCCAGAACAACCTCGTCGCGCAGGTACGGGGGCGGGTGGGCGCCCCGCAGTATATCCAGCAGCACCGAAAGCGAATTGGGCGATCCGTAGATGCCCAGGGCTTCAACGCCCATGATCTTAAGGCGGGGGTTCCGTGTTTTGGCGATAATCTTTTCTATCTGGGGGCGGAAAGCGTGGTCGTTCAATTTGGCCAGAGCGATCATCGCTTCGCCTGCCAGCATATAATCTTTGGAAGACGCAAGTTCCCGCAAAAGGGGGGCGGCGGAAAAAACGCCGTGGTTTCCCAAAATGCGGGCGGAGTTGTAAGCGGTGGTGTAGGGGTTGTGGATGATGTCGTCCATAAGCGCCCGTTCCGCCGATTCGTCCAGCATTTCAAGGGCGTCGATGGCCCGGAGCGCTTCGAGCCGGGTGGCAAGCCTGGGCGATTTGGCGCGGTTAAGCAGGGCCTTAATGGACAGGCGGGAAGGCGTGTCATGCAGGGCCTCGAGCAGGGCTTCTTCCTTGTGGGAGTCCGAGGCCTTGCTAAGTTTATCCATAAGGGAAATCGCCTTGAGATCCCGGGGCGAAAAGAGCACGCCTAAAGCGCCCATAAAGGGCATGGCTCCAAGGGGCACAAGTTTTTTCTGCAGAAATAAAACCAATACGGTAAGAATGGTAAGTATAAGAAACAGAAGCCTGAACGCGATTAACGGCGAAAAGCCCGCGCCCATTATGGCGTCAAGGAAAACGCCCGCGAGGAAGGAGCCCGCTGTCCCGGCTATGGCAAAGCAGAAAAAATAGAGAATGCTCATGTCCACCATCTGGCCGGACGGGACAAGCCCCATAAAATAAGTCTGGGCAATTCCTTCAGATCCAAGAAAGCCAAAGTTCATTATAAAAAACAGCGCCGAAAGGTAAAGAACAATGGTAGTATCGCTTAGGGCAATAGGCATGAACAAAACGGGAACCAGGCTTACCAGGCCGATAATCACGCTCATAATAAAAATCGGTTTAGCCCCGATGCGGTCAACCAAAAATTTTACCATCATGCCTATCATAAGGACGCCCAGGCCGCCAAACACCGCGTAAAGCGAAACCATGCCTTCGCTTTGCAGGTACACTTCGCGGCTGTACACTACCACAAAAGCCCGGGATACCCCGGAAATCAGCGCCACAAGAAGCAGAATTACCACAAAGAGCCTGAGTGATGGGTTTGACAGGGCTTCTTTTGCGACATGGAAAAGCTTTACTTTTTTGCCGCTTTCTTCGTTCGCTGGTTCCGGAACTTTCCGCAGCACCAGGCCGCTCATAATGCCGGTAACAATGCCTATTCCAAAGATGAGGGCATAGAGGAAAGGCGGCGGGGCCCGCCCCAGAAGTATGGCGATAATGAAGCCGGCAAACATCGAAACCGCGTTGTTGATAATCTGGGACAGGGTCATGTAACTGCCCCTGTCCGGCCCGGTGGCAAGGAAGCTTAACACGGGATTGTTGGCAATCATCCCTATGCCCCTGGCTATATGGAAAACGGAGGCCCCTATAAGCACCAGAACAAGGGCAAGGTTTCTCTCTCCTGAATAAATCAATAAAGGCGCGGCTATGACGGGCAGCATCCCCAGGGATCGGGCAATCCAGGCGGAGCTGAACACCTTTACTATCTTAAAATGCCGTGAAAGGAGCTTCCCCAGGGGGAGGAAAAAATAAGAGATATATACCAGGGCGGTTATAAGGCCGATATAGGTGGAACTGGCGTTAAGCCTGAGGGCAAAAAGGGTAAGGACATTCCCTACCAGAAACTGCCAGGAAAAAGAATTAAGTGCGGTATATAAATTATATACATCCCGTGCTTTTCCAAGCCTGTAAGGCGAAAGAAACGATGCCATATCTTCCCTTATTCTAATCCCCTCATAAAAGAATAACAAGCCGGAGGCTAAAGCGGTATGCGTAATAAAGCCGTATATATGGCAGCAAAACGTAAGGAGTTAACAATGAAAAAAAGACGGGCTGTTTTTGGCTTATGTGCCGCTTTGGTTTTTATCACGGGATGTTTTTCCGGGCCCAAAGCGGAATTGCGCTTGCGGGACGGTGTTTACGAAGGGACGGGGCAGGGGTATCGCGGGAAAATCAGGGTACGGGTTCTGGTGCGTGAAGCCGGCATCGAGGATGTGGAAATCCTTGACAACAGTGAAGACGAGGCCGTAGGCGGCCCGGCGCTGGAAGAGCTGCGCGAAATAGTTCTGGAATACGGTTCCCCCGATGTGGATATTGTGTCCGGGGCGACTGTTTCAAGCCGGGGTTTTTTGGATGCCCTGGAAGATGCCCTGAACCGGCAATTCTCATTTTAAACAAATGCGGGAATTACTGCTGTCAGTTGTGTTTTATTTTATAATGATTTATAGTGGTTTCCGGCGGTTTAAGTCTACGCGCCGGGCCGTCCGGCGGATGTGCTGAAGGAAGGCCCCCGGAGGAATGTTGTGTTTGTTCCGGATTATAATAATGTGGTGAATGCGGCGCTGAACAAAACATCCGCCCGCATTCCCCTTTACGAGCATATTGTTTCCCCTGTAATTATGGAAAAGCTTACGGGGAAGAATTTTGCCGCCCTTGCGGACGGCGGCTACAGCGACAAGCTTGAGTTTTTTAGGCATTACAACAGGTTTTTCCCGGATTCGGGTTACGACACTGTAAGCTTTGAGTGTGTTGCCACCGGGGTGATGCCCGGGAGCGGTTCCCTGTACGGCCACAAAGAAGGGGTTATCCAAAACCGCGCCGATTTTGACAAGTACCCATGGGATTCCATCCCGGACCTGTACTTTAAAACAAACAGCGATCTTTTCCGGGCTTTTGGCGAAACCCTGCCCCCGGGGACTTTGGGTATTGGCGGCGTTGGTAACGGTGTTTTTGAGTGCGTCCAGGACATCACGGGTTTTGAAACCCTGTGCTATATCAAGGCGGACGATGAAGAGCTTTACCGCGGCCTTTTTGCCAAAGCAGGGGATATGCTCGCCGCCATTTGGGAACGTTTTTTAAAAGAGTTTGGCGGCCTTTTTTGCGTCTGCCGCTTTGGCGATGATCTCGGTTTTAAATCCAATACCCTCCTTGACGCCTGCGACATACGCAGCCTTATCATCCCCCAGTACAGGCGCGTTATCGGCCTTATTCACAAGGCGGGCAAGCCCTTCCTGCTCCATTCCTGCGGCTGCATTTTTAGCGTGATGGACGATTTAATTGCCGCGGGCATAGACGCAAAACATTCAAACGAGGACGAGATTTCGCCTTATTCCCGCTGGATTTTAGAATACGGCAGCCGCATCGGAAACTTTGGCGGCCTTGATACCAATGTGCTGTGCGATTCCAGCCAGGTTGATGTTGAAGCCTACACAAGCGAAGTTTTTGCCTTGTGCAAGGCCAAGGGGCATGGCGTCGCAATCGGTTCGGGCAATTCCATTCCCGGCTATGTAAGCCCCGATCGTTATAGTTTGATGCTGGAAACAGTTCAAAAATTACGGTAAGATGAAATTATGGATGATTGTATTTTTTGTAAAATAATTAAAGGGGAAATTCCCTCAAAAAAGATTTTTGAGGATGATGAATTTCTGGCCTTCCACGATGTGAACCCCCAGGCGCCGCTTCACTTTCTTGTTATCCCCAAACGGCATATCCCGAATATAATGGAAACTGCCGAAGCCGATGCGGGTCTTCTGGGCAGGCTCCTTTTCCGTTCGCAAAAGATTGCCGCCGGCCTGGGCTTTGGCGAAAAGGGCGCCCGTTTTGTCATTAACTGTAAAGCCGACGGCGGCCAGACCGTGGACCATCTTCACTGCCATGTACTGGGGGGAAGGTCCCTGCAATGGCCGCCGGGTTAAGGTGTTTTGTGGTGGAGCTGTTTTTATGAAGAAATTACTGCTGCTGATTTTCCTGGTTCCGGCCTTATTTGCCGCGTGTAATATGGAAGTGGGAGACTTTAAGTATTTTGACTATACTCTGCGGGGGTACTGGAAAACCACAAGTTCCCCTTATCATGAATTAGAGATCACCCTGAATGCCATAAAAATTATGCCTTATGCTGGGAGAGATATACCCGGCTTTCCCGGGTACACCAGGAATGTAACCCTTAAGGGTTATTCGGAAGAAGGTAATTATACTTACCCGGCTCAAGCGGGCAGCCTGTTCATCTTGGATAGGGGAATTTGGCAGCCGGCGGTTCCGTATAGAATTTGGGAAGGGGGCAATAATGAAAAAATGCTGACCATAATAGGCAGCGGCTCACAAGAGACAACATTCAAAAAACAATAATGGATTTTTGAATTGAGTCCACGGGGCTGTTGATTCGTGCCGAATTATTCTATCTTTACCAAAATATTTTTATATTTTTTCTAGAAATGATTCCATTATATTTTCATTTATAAATATAATTTTTCCAATAATTTTATGCCGCTTTTTGTTTTAAATATTTTTTCTTTAATATTTTTTATTGAATGTTTTTCCAATTCATCTTCAAATATGTTTACTAAAAAATCTGCCTCAACCAAAATTTGAAAATCTAT
>JAIRLQ010000524.1 GCA_031259345.1 Treponema sp. | reverse complement strand
TGAAAAATATGAAAAAGCAGTACGATCTTAGCCCTCACGGAGAAACCAGAGTTACTCCTGGTATGTCCAGTATGTGCAGAAGTATCTTTAATATTCCCGCCCACAGACCGGTCGAATTTTTTGACTATCGGAAACTTGCTAATATCCTTGACGAATGCGACAGGCGTAACGGCGGCAAACCAGGGGAAGAGTATACCGGGTTCCTGAAGCAATTCAAACTCGAGTTTCTTTGGAAAAGGCTTGATGAAAAAACTGTCCATGAATTGGCCGGCCTTTTAACGCCCCGCGTATATTTCAACTCGGACGCTTTATACGGAGACTCGTTCATCTTTGGGCTTGAGGAAAGGCAGGACAGGGGAAATGTAAAAGTGTCGTTGCTAAAAGAAGAATATATTAGATCCCCGGAACAAACTCTTAATTTTGCCGCTCTGACTAATGGGGAAAACTCAATGATAATCCGGCAGGAATCGTGCGATGTTGTCTTTAACAATAACTGGCTGGATTTCGTTGAGACTCCGGCAGCAAAACGCAGGCCGGGACGAAAGTATTTCGCGGAAATGATCCGCGATGGTTTTAAAAAAGCCGCTCTTTTGTCCTACGGCGCCGTTACTGTCAAGGATATTCCCCGGATTCGTCCGGTTTTTATCGAAGACCTAAAAGACGGCCTTTACTACCACGAACGGGGCCATGATATTGCGAACGAGTATATGGAAACGCATCAGAAGAGTGTCAGCACCTGGTTTCGGATAGATGACAGGAACGGTCCGGTCTATGCACTGGAAGAGGCCATGGCGGAATGGGCTCCCGATTCACCGGAAAAAGGCAGGGGCGCCATGAGCCGCCTTGCCGAATTGGCCCGGCTCGATAAAAACCGCGGCGCCAGATGCTTGTTTGTAAATTGCAGTAATAACTGGCCTGCCGATCCCGGTGATAAAAAATATTTGACCCACAAGAGCCTTGTTTTGACGGGCCTTGCCCTGGGCGTTATAGCCAATGTCTCCGGAATGGATACGGAACGGTATACGAGGGAAAAAGATACTGTATGGGATTTGTTGAAAAACCGGCACGGTAATTTTATAAATCAATTACTGGATATTACCTATGCCGCCGTTTTCAGGATAAGAGAGCACGAGTTTACCTACCCCGAATTGGAAGAAGAGTTTTTTAATGTTTTCCAGGATAAAAATGCGGCGGAAGCCACAGGGGAAGAAAAAAATTGGGAATACTGGCGTACAGTCCTGAACTGCTTAAAGTTTTTTTCACAAGAATCATGGGAACAGTGCCGCCAAGTTCAACAGATTGAAAAGCCCGCTTTGGAGCGGATGGTCCTTGAGCACGCTTCGGAGGGGCGTGGGGAGGAATACCAGAACCTTTATCAATTTATTGTCACCAAATGCAAGAAGATCGGTATTTGCTGATCTTAAACAGTGGAGAAACCACGGAGGAAAATTATGGACGAATTGAATGACAAATTCCAAATCAGGCAGAATGGTCAGCTTTCAGTTACGGTTAGAGGATACTCAGGCCCAGCCCCCCGGCGCCTTACTATCCCGGCAAAGATCAATGATGTTTCCGTTACGGTCATTGACAAGAGGGCGTTTAAATTTGCCGGGTTGTTTCAAATTCAACTGCCTCCTACCATCGAATGTATAGAAGAAGAGGCCTTCGCAAAGAATAGTCTGGAAGAGGTTATCCTTTATCCCGCCGTATCTTCAGTCTCTATGGCCGCGTTCTACAAGAATATGATCAGGCATCTTGTAATACCTCCGGGCCTGAAACGGATCGAAAATTTTTGTTTTTTTGGCAACCAACTTGAGCAGATCACTCTTCCTGACAGCCTGCTTTATCTGGGTATGCTTACTTTTGCCGAAAATCCTTTGAAAGAAATTATTATCGGGTCCGGTCTAACTTTCGATCGTACCGTTGAGGCTATTCCAGGCTTTGACCATGTTTACGACTATAACGGAAAAAAAGCCGGCCGCTATGTGTTAATTGATGGGAAGTGGACATACAGCGGGAATTAAGGACGGGCTGTTTTCCGGTCATCCCGAATCTCATATAAATCCGGGTGTTCCAAAGCCGGGTGCCCGCCTGCTATACCATCGCCACCGCCGGGGCCAGTGCAAATCTGGCCCCGGCGGTTCCTGCGGTACCAGTCTTGCGTGGCTGCCGCCCTATGTCCCCCGTCCGTCGCTTGACACTGGAAATAAAACAAGGTAATATAAAATGGTTTCAGGGAATTGCAGATGGGAAAATATTGATTCGCACGCGGGTCCATACCCCGTCCGCTCTGCGGCGGGGTTGGTTGATTCCCGGCGCACAAGCCTTAAACGTTTTGTGATGATAAAGGGGTGTTTTATGAAAATCGGGGTTCGTCTCGTCGTTATTATCAGTGTTCTTAACTTAATCGGTATCGGTATATTGACCGGTGTTACCCTTATCCTGTCTCAAAACCAGATCCGCCGCATGGTTGATGAGAACGCGGTGAGCCTTGCCGTACAGGGCAGTGAAAAAATCAAAAGCTGGCTCGGCGT
>JAIRLQ010000507.1 GCA_031259345.1 Treponema sp. | reverse complement strand
GAATTCATTATATTATAAGCAATTATACGCACCTTTTGCCCCATAACTTCTTTTAATGCAATCAAACGATAAATCAATAAAGCGTAATATTATTCTATATGCATAAGGCGCGGTTTGTCAAGCGGAAATATATGCCGTTAAAGTTTCGCGTTACTTGTTTTCTCCTCTATTTGTTTGTATAGTATATACATGACCCTAATGCTCCCCAAAGTAGATGTTGCCTTCAAACTCTTGTTCGGCGATGAACGCAGCAAGAATATCCTTGCTGATTTTCTTAAAGCCGCCCTCCCCGAACTTGCCTCGGAGGAATTCGAGGAACTGACCATCGTAGACCCCCACCTCAAGAGGGAGTTCCCCAACGACAAGCTGGAAATCCTTGACGTTAAACTGCGCACCGCCGGGGGGAAATCCATCGACATAGACATACAAGTTTCCGCCATACCGGAGATGCGGTCGCGAATCACCTATTATCTGTGCAACATGATAACAGAGCAAATCGGCATGGGCGGGCATTACGGCGAACTAAAACGGGCTATTTCCATCGTCATCACGGACTACGATTTTATCCCCGAAAGCAGCCGGTGCCACACGGTGTACCGGATGCTGGAAACGGAGGAGCATTTTCCTTTTAACGACCTGATGGAGATACACGCGCTGAATTTGGAACGGCTGCCCACGGAGGGAGAGGGCGGGCTGTTAGACTGGCTGAGGTTTTTAAAAGCCGAAACGGAGGAGGAGTTCAAGATGCTGGCGGAGAAGAACCCGATGATAGAAGAAGCGTACTGCAAGCTGCAAGTGATGAGCGAAGACGAAGCGAACCGAATGATCTACGAAGCGCGCTTAAAGGCGCAGCGTGATGAATATTCCCGCATACAAGGCGCCCTTCGGGAAGGGCGGCAGGAAGGGCGGCAGGAAATCGCTCGAAACCTGAAGGCCCTCGCGGTTCCCGTTGAAAAAATAGCGCAGGCTACCGGGCTTTCCGTAGCCGAAATTGCCGCGTTATAACCTAAGCAGAGAGGCCGGGTATGGGTTTGCCGCAGGAATCCGGAACCTGGCAGTTGTTGTTAATCTTAGGTCCGCCGAAAGAACCGGAGTTGGAGTTTAAAACTCCCAGAGCCGCGTAAAGGGGCGGTTCCTGTTCATCAATCTTCTTGAGTTTTTCCGGGTCCTTGCCGAACTCGTCATCCCACCCGGCTTCGGCGGCGGCGAGGCCGTTAAAACCAACCGGGTTTTAGAGGCGCCTCACTTTTTTCTGCTTTTCTTCGCCTTTACGGGAGCGGACTTTTTCGGCATTTCCCCGGTCAGGGCGCCTAAAAGATCCTCAAGCTTAAAGCCCGAAAGTTGCTCCGCTTTAAGGAAGCTGTCGGACACATCGCCTAAAAACGCGACCTGTTTCCGCCAGGCGCCTTCACTGCCGTCGCCCGCGGCTTCAGGCAGCAGGAAGAGGCGGCTTTTAAGAAGCGTTTCTTCAAAAGCCTCCTTGTTAAACCAGATTACATCTTCAAAGCGGTTAATCCCCAAAGCCCGGCGAAAATCATCAGCATGGTAGTTTTCCATAATAATTGCCGCCGCCGCTTCTTTTGCCCCCGGCGCTTTAAGGAAATTGAAAACGCCGGCCGGAGGGGAAGGGCGGCCTTCGGTCCCGGCGGGGGTTCCCGGCGCTGTCCTGGCCAGAACCGCCCGGGCCAGGCCCGCGACCCGTTCCGCGGCGGCGGTGGAAATCCCCAGTTTTTCCAGACATTCGGAAAGCTTGCGTATAAGCTGCCAGTGATCCGCAAGGCGGGCCGCTTCGGCGCCCGAAGCGCCCTTCCCCAGGACAGAACGCAGCAGGGTAAGGGCGCCGTATCCAAGAACAAGAGCCGCGTCCTGGGGATGGGAAGCAAGGTCTTTGCCTTCGGGAAATTCAACCAAACGCATAAACCGTTCCACCCAGGCGGAAAAATCCGCCCATACTTCTTCGGGGTTGGCCGGGACTATCGGTTTTTCCGGATTAAAAGCCATGTAGCCCCCCGAAACGCCCGCAAGATATTTTACCGCTGAACGGGCAAAGGCCAGGACAGGCTCCCTAAAGTAATCAACAAATTCCGCTTTCTTGGCCTGATTGTTTCTTGCCTCTTCTTCGGACTCGGCTTTGCCCGGAAGGGTAAAGAACTTTGTCAGTTGTTCCATTCGATCGTTTTTAAAGATCTTTGCAAAAGGTTCGTAAAGTTCGCCAAGGTAAATATCCAAAAGGGCGGCCTCCAAATCCTTAATGCCCCGCCCGTTAAGCTCATGGTTAAGCCTTGCCCAGCGTCCGTCCCAGCTTCCCGGCGCCGCGTCCGGCGCGTCTTCAAGCTCGTGAATATCCATAAACACCTGGGCTTCGTACCCGTTAAGCCCGACAAAAAGCCCCCGCTCCGCAAGATCTTTTGATGAACGTATATACCACAGATTGGAACAATGCTCACGGAACACAGTAAAGAAACGGTTTTCCACATGAAGGGAAAGGGCCTGGTTAAGGGTATCCTGCCTAAAAGTGCCGTCTTTTTGGGGAATAGAGACGGAGCCCCGGCGTATCCAGCCGGAAACCCTGGAATATGAGTTGTTATAAAATATCAGGGCAATTTCACCCCCGGAACGGTTTGAATACGCAAAAACATTTTCGTTAATGTTGCCTTCGGGGCTTACCAAATCATACAGGCAAAAATCAACGCTGCCCGAAAAAATATGCCTTTTTTTCATGAGCGGAAAGATTTCCCGCTCATGGCGCTCCACCAGGTACTGGTCGGGCTTTTCGCTGCGGTAAGAGCGGCGGTATTCCATGCCGTACTTTTCTTCAAAGCCTTCTATCTGCCCGTGGCCGAACATAGGCAGCCCCGGCATGGTTACCAGAAGGGTACAAATGCCAAAATACTTGTCCCCTTTGCCAAACTGGGCAACAGCCGTTTCTTCATCCGGGTTATTCATAAAGTTGACAAAACGCTTTAATATTTCGGGGTCGAATTCCAGGGTATTCTTTATAGTAGAACGGTATTTCGCGTTTTCCTCGTTTTTAAGCATGTTCATAAACGCCGAGTTATACACCCGGTGCATGCCCAGGGTCCGCACAAAATAGCCTTCCATCATCCAAAAAGCCTCTGCCAAAAGCAGGGTATAAGGGGCCTCGACCGCGCAGCGGTCTACCACCTCGCGCCAGAATTCGTTAGGCATGCGGCGGTTAAATTCAGCGCCGGTAATGGCATGTTCGGAACGGCTGGCAATGTCGCCGCCATGGCCCGGCTCGGGGTACCAAAGCCGCTCTATATGCCGTTTTGCCAGCGTCATAGCCGCGTCAAAACGTACTATAGAAAATTGCCGGCACACACCGACAATCGTGCTGATAACCGCTTCCCGGGCTTCGGGATTAAGGAAGTCAATCTGGGCGGTATCATTCCAGGGCATGGAAGTGCCGTCGTTGCCGTGGTAGATATAGCGGGTGTCTCCGGTATTAAAATCCACCCGCTTAAAAACCACCGCCGCGTCGGAACGGTTATAATAGTGGTCTTCGATAAAGATACCCACACCTTCGCGGTTAGAGAGATTGCCGCCGTTGAATGTATAGGTTGGGAAGGGAGGATAATGGAGCTGCAAAAAACGATCCGGGTGTTCCATAACCCAGCGGCTGTCAAGGCCGGTATGGTTTGGCACCATATCGCTTCCAAGGCGTATGCCTCTGCGGTAACAGCGCCCCCGCAAATTTTGCAAAGCCCCCCAACCGCCCAGTTCATCCGCAATGTCATAGTCGTAAAGGCTATAGGCGCTGGCAGCCGCTTCGGGGTTGCCTGTCCATTGTTTTACCGTTTTTGATGCCTGGCTGCGTTCCCATAAACCGATAAGCCAAAGGCCGGTAAAGCCCCTTTGGGCCAGTATGTCCAATTCTTCGTCCGGGATTTGATCCAGCCGGGAAATCTCTCTGCCGTATTTTTTGGTTAACTGGTAAAGCCAGACAAGGGTGCTTTTTGCGATAAGCACCGTCCGGGGCATCCATTCCTGATCCGGCGTAAATTTTTCGTATTCATTATCCATCCAGCCGAATTCCAGCACCTGGGAAGGGCCGGGGCCGCCAAAAAAGGGCTTTTCTTCTTCTTTAATTACATCCAGACCGGTTAAAAGACGCCCCATAAACTTGCCCAAAAGAAGGCCCCACTGCTTCCGCATATACTCAAGCTGCCCCGCCAGGGAATCGGGGGAATGTAAGGCAGGAGAGCGAAGCAAATCCCACAGGTTCATTCCATCAGGGCCAAAAGCCGGCATATCCGCAAGATGGGCCTTTAACTCTTCTATGGCGCCGGAATATACCGTTTTCCGGGCCAACTCAGAATCATCAAAAAGATATTTAAAAGGCTTAAAAGCCGGATTAAGATTTGCCAGCGCAAGAAGCAGCAACTCTTCAAGGCTTAAAGAACGACAGCTTTCGCCGTTTTCACTGCTTTTAAGATATTGTTCTACCGTCTGCTTTTTTGCATATACTTTCTTGGGAGGAAACTGCGTACCAAAGGTATTTAACATACCATTGGTATCTAAAACCCCAAGATTATTCTCCAGACGTTCCAGAGCGGTGTAGAAGATGTCCTGTTGGACCTGTTCCCGGTAAAGGGCTATCATGTAATGCAATATTTCATCGATAAGACCCATAGCGTTAAGCTGACCGGCCCTGATCATTTTTTCGGGATGCTTCGGATCTATACGGGAATTAAGCTTTACTGTCAGCGCCCGAACCTGCTTCATGTCCTGCAGGATTACATTGCCCCGGAGGGAAAAAAGGCTGTCCTCCAGGCCACATTCCTGTCTGACTTCTGTCCGTATATGAAATTCCATGACAGCGCGCCTGGCAGCCGCGTTAAAAGTACCTTTACGGGTGGCTTTTTCAAATTTGGCAAGCGATATTTGTATAGCTTTCATTTTTCCGCCTTTTTATGGAAATAACTCTATATTTATACGTTAATTCATAAATTACGGACGTACAAGGGTTTCGGCGGACTTTAGGAAATCCGCCACATATTCTCCGTAATCATTCAGCTTGGAATAATCCGGAAAAGAATCCGGATGCCACAGCATGTTTGGAGTGTAAAAAGGATCGTACCCCCAGGCGGTATGATGAAGCCCTTTTTCCTTTCGTATTTCCTGGGTAAATGTATCAGCAAATGCCTGAGGTTCAGCATAATAGCTTTCATCCTCCGGATTTGATGAAAAACCCCATTCAGTTACAACTACGGGCCTGTGCTGGTAAAGGCCGTCAAGACGGGCTTCCCAGACTTCCTTGCTATTATCGCCTTCGTTTGCGTAATAGTGCCAGGTATAGGCGGTGTTTGCATCTCTAATAAGGTTAGATTTAACGCCCCTAAGTTCGTGAGTCCAGTCATCGCCCCCCGCAAGAACCACATTATTGTTTTTGTTTTTGCGGATAATAGCGATAAGTTCTTCCCATTTTA
Source organism: Treponema sp. (assembly GCA_031259345.1). GTDB lineage: Bacteria > Spirochaetota > Spirochaetia > Treponematales > Breznakiellaceae > JAIRLQ01. The sequence goes on along the minus strand of JAIRLQ010000507.1, from coordinate 431 downwards.
TTTTAAGGGCATTCCATTTACTGGCATAATCTTTGTATTCTTTTTTTGATACCGGCTCGTTCCAAAGTTCAAAGAGAATGCGGCCATCGGTAAATTGAGCGGAAACGGTATCCCAAAAATCTTTTGCCAGACTAAAATCCGTATCGTAAGAAATAAAATCATCGCTGTAGTCTTCTTCTTCTTCCTGGCCGTCAGGAAAGCCGATGGTATGATAATCTATAATGACAAAAAGACCCGCGGCCAAAGCATTTTGGACATTGGTCTTTAGATACGCAAGAACGTCGGCCTTTTCATTCCGCCACAAATTGGGATGCGTCGCAATCCGGACCAGATTCGCGTTCATGTTATCCGCGATATAAGACCAGTCCGGAGGCTGGAAAACAATGCTCTTGGAGGCATAGGCTTTTTTAAAATGATAGAGATCGCCTACG
>JAIRLQ010000471.1 GCA_031259345.1 Treponema sp. | reverse complement strand
ACCCCGCCCTTCAGGGCGAATTTTTTACCACCACATAGTTGGCGGGGTATGAAACCGCGCAGTATTAATAATTTCCTATCCAACGACGATACCCCGCCCTTCAGGGCGGGGAGCGTCATCGCGGTGCAAAAATCGGCATACGCATTGTTCCGACTGCCGCAGGCTACGATACGCGGCATATAGCCTTTTAACCCCGCCTTTTCTAGAAAACCGGAAAAACCCCGTCTGCATGCCGTTCTAAGTGTATGGGTATCTCCACCGCCTTCAACGTAAATTTTTACCACCGTGTCCCCCCGATTTCACCGCGGATCCAAAGCTCGCCCAATCTGTATTTTTCAAGCCAGGGTTTAAGCTCTTCCGCGTTTAACCGTTTCATCGAAGTTCCTTTTTCATCTTTTTCACATACAAGCACGGATTCAGGCTGATCTGTCATGGCGTCAACCAATACATCGGAATGGGTTGTGACAATTAGCTGGCACCGTTCCGATGCTTCTTTGAGCAAATCCGCCAAAGACGGAAGAATATCGGGGTGTAGCCCAAGTTCCGGCTCTTCGATACAAACCAAAGGCGGGGGATTCGGATGGCAGAGTATGACCAGCAAAAAGAGAAATCTCAGCGTCCCGTCCGAAAGGCGGGTCGCGGGAACGGTAAACCGTCCCGATTCCTGCAAAAAGACCTGAACGGCGCCGCCTTCAATCAAAACGTCGAAATCATCGGCTTCTCTGCAAAGCAATCGCAGGGCTTTAAGTATACGCTGTTTTGTTTCCGGAATCTGCCGTAATTTGTTAAGCAAAAGCCCCAAATTTGCTCCATCGCTGTCCAGAAAATCATTGGGCATATCGGATTTCTGCGGCAGGCGGGGCGCCGTATAACGTCCAAAACTCCATTCCCGGTATAATTTTATTTTTCCAAATTCCTGCGCGATATAGGTGATTTCAGGGTATTGTTCAGGGTCCCGCCGCTGTGCCAGGATTGATCTTTCAGAATCGATGCCTTCAGGTTTTAGCGCCCGCCCGCTTCCGTCTTTTTCTTTCATATTAAGCGTGGGGTGTCCTGAATCAAAATGATAAAAAAAATAGGGCTTTTCATGTCCCGGCAGAGGGGCTTCATTTTCAATTTTTTCATCGCCAATTTCACAGCGTTGATTTACCGATGCAAGAGTCAGTGTGTAGCGCAGATTCTGAGGCCCATGAGGATATTCCGTTACCGCCTCTAAACATGCAATTGGTGCTCTTGTCCCTTTCCAGAGCCAGTCACTTATTCCGCCGCCTTCCCTTACCGGTCTTGTTATTTGCTCAGGGGCATTCCGCAGCAAATCAATTGCTTCCAATAAATTCGATTTTCCGGAACCGTTTGGGCCAATAATAATATTCAACGGACGAAGCCGGATAACTTCTGAATGAGGCCCAAAACTCAAAATATTTGTAAGTTTTATTGAATGTATTAACATACTTCCCTCTCCCTGGCGGTCCACAGGCAAAACCAACCGGTAATACATACCGAAATATGAGAAATTACCGCTTTCTGTATTCTTGCTAATTATACTGTATTCTTATACGGTTTGTCACGGGTTTTCGCCCCGGATTCATCTTGTCAAAACGCGCAAGCTTGTTCACTATAAATTTTCAATTGTTCCTTGCTGTCCGCTCATTACCTTAGCACCACTTCCGACACCGGGTTTCCGAATTTATCGTAAACAGTGTTTCTGTTGTTCGGATCGGTAAGGCGCATACCCCGGCGCCAGAAAATGTAGTGATAGGTTCCCGCGGGCAGGGGAAGGGTAAGACTGTAGCGGCCGGGTGCGGTTTCGATGAGGCTGTGCATAAAGGGATCCCAGCCGTTAAAATCCCCGGCAACGGTAATGGTCTCTCCGGGAGACGCGGTAAAGTGAAAGCTTAACGAGCCTTCCGGTCCGTCAAAAACCGTGGGCGTACGTTTTATTTCCGGCAGTATTACTACCGAGTGGTAAATACCCGACTTTGCGTCTTCCCGGCGCAGAGGATTAAGGGGGTCCGCCGTCCAGAGGCCGTTTACGATAAGCCGGTATTCCAGGGTGCGGATATTTTCCGGGGGAGTGTAGGCGAGAAAAAGAACCCCGGAATCGCCGTATTGGGGTGGCGGCTGTTTGCCGTTTGCCGGGGGCGGTTCCTGTTCTGCCAGGGTAAGGAGCTTGCGGAAAAAGTAAACACGGGCAAAATCTTCATGGGCAAAGGCAATGCCTACACTGCGGTAAGAAGACGGCGCCGTGAAAAGAACTCCGTCTTCGATAATTTCCGGTTTACCTGCCGCGGTTATCCCCAGAAGGCGGTCGTTAAATTCATAAGAATCTGTATCCAGGGCGTCCATATTGCCGATAATAAAAACCAGGAACATCAACCACATATGCTTTTTCATGCTTACCTTTATCCGGTGCGGCCGGAAGGCCGCATAAGCTTATCGGGCGGTGCTATTCGAAACGGCTGAAAACTTTTTCGGAACCCGTGTTATTTACAATTATCGGATGATGGGCCAATATCTTAATTATGCCTTCGTTAAAACAGCTTGAGGAATT
>JAIRLQ010000438.1 GCA_031259345.1 Treponema sp. | reverse complement strand
ACTACCGGATCGCTTCCCCGGAGGGCAAGGTTAAGCATGCCTTTTGCGTCGTAGGGGGTAGCGGGAAACATCACTTTTAAGCCGGGGATGTGGGCGGTAATTGCCGACCAGTCCTGGCTGTGCTGGGCGCCGTACTTGTTTCCCACAGAAACCCTGATCACCAGGGGCATTTTAAGGAGCCCCGCGGACATGGACTGCCATTTGCTTGCCTGGTTAAAAATCTCGTCCCCGGCCCGGCCCATAAAGTCGCAGTACATAAGTTCCACCACCGCGCGGCCGCCTGACATTGCATAGCCAACGCCGGTACCCACAATGGCGCCTTCGGAAATGGGGCTGTTAAACAAACGGTGGTAGGGGATGGCCTCGGTAAGGCCGCGGTACACGGCGAAGGCGCCGCCCCAGTCCCGGTTTTCCTCGCCCCAGGCCGCCATGGTTGGGTCAATGGCGAAGCGGTGGAACATGGCTTCAAAGAGGGCGTCCCGGTACTGGAACATTTTGTTTTTACTGACAGTTTTGCCTTCGGTATCGAAGGCAAAGCGGAGTTTGTCTTTTAACGCCTTGACCCGGGCATTGTTTTCCGGGGCTTCCAGAAGGTCCGGTTTTCTGTCTTCCATCTTTTCAATTTTTTGATTGGAGAACATTACCTGCTCAATAAAGGCTGCCGGAGCGCGCGGGCTTTCGGCATCGTTTGTTGCGAGTTTAACCACATCTGTCAATTTTTTGTTAATTCCGGCGCGTATGGTTTCTATGTCACTGTCGCTTAGCACTTTATTATTTTTTAAATAATTTGAGAATTCAATGATGGCGTCGGTTTTCTGCCAGGCCTCAAGTTCTTCTTTGGTGCGGTAGCTTGAAGCGTCAGAAGGGGAGTGCCCCGAAAAACGGTAGGTAATGGTATCCATAAGTACAGGCCCGTTCCCTGCAAGCAGAATTTCTTTTTTGCGGGCAACGGCATCGGCAACCGCCAGGGGGTTGTAGCCGTCAACACGTTCAGAGTGCATGTTGTCAGGGTTTACGCCCGCGCCCACTCTGGCGAGGATCTGATAGCCCATGGTTTCACCGCTGGTCTGGCCGCCCATGCCGTAAAAGTTATTAAAGAAATTGTAAAGGATGGGCGGGGCGCCGTGGGGGCCGTCTTTTGGCCACAAGCTTTTGTATTGATCCATTGAGCCTATGCTTATTGCTTCCCACACAGGCCCGCAGCCCAAAGCGCCATCGCCAATATTTGAAACAACAATACCGGGTTTGGAATTAATGCGCTTAAACATGGCCGCGCCGGTTGCGATGTCCGCAGAACCGCCTACAATGGCATTGTTGGGCATGGAGCCGAAGGGAAGGAAGTAGGCGTGCATGGAGCCGCCCAGACCCCGGTTAAAGCCGGCGTTCCGCGCAAAGATTTCGCCCAATGCCCCGTAAAGCACAAAATTTTCGGCAAGGTCTTTTACCGAAGTATAGGCCGCTTTTTCCGCCATGCGCAAAGTGTCGCCGCCCAAAAATTCTTTCATGATTTTTTCAAGTTTTTTTTCGTCAAGCTTTTCCACAGCCGAAAGGCACTTGGCCAAAATTTCACCGTGGCTGCGGTGGGAACCAAAGATAAGATCGTCGATGTCAAGATTAACGCACTGTCCAACCGCGGCGGATTCCTGTCCCATGCTAAGGTGAGCCGGCCCTTTGTGGTTGTACTCAATGCCGTTCCAGGCGCCTTTGATTTTAAACTCGTTCATCATGTTCTCGAATTCCCTGATGGTAATCATATCGTAGAGAATCCTGACAAGGCCTTCTTTGCCGTACTTTTTTAATTCCCCGGCAAAATCGCTCTTATACTGATTGACCGGAATGTCCTTGATTTTGATCATCTGGGGCTTCCGAACTTCCGAAGGATCGACAAAAATTGACTTAGGCATTTTCCTTATCTCCTCTTAAAATGTATTGGACAGATCCGGCGGCTTCCCGGATATTACTTGCGAATTGCTTACATTGCCCAAATTGCTTCTCTGATTACTTCACTCACCGTGGGGTGGGGGAAGACCATTTCTTTTACATCCTGAACCCTCATCTCGTTTTCGATAAGGGCCGCGGCTCCCCAGATCATTTCCGAGGCGTAGGGCCCGATAATGTGGATGCCAAGAATACGGTCGTCTTCGGCGGCGGCAATTATTTTTATGTTACCCGGCGCCTTTACGCCGTTCTCGGCGATGAAGCGGCCCGATACCGCCATGGGCATTGCCGCCTTTTTAACGGCAATGCCTTTGCTTTCGGCCTCCTGCTCCGTCATGCCTGCGCCGGCTGCCTCGGGGATGGAATACACTACCCAGGGAATGGCCTGGTAACGCATGACGTCCCGGTTCTCGGCGCCGGACAAAGACGCGCAAATGTCGTTTACCGCCACTTCCGCCATGCGGTACGCCGAGTGGGCCAGCATGCTTCTACCGTTGACGTCCCCCGCGGCCCACACGCCCGGAATATTTGTGCGCATTTTGCCGTCAACCGAGACGCCCTTGCCTGTAATGTCAAGGCCCGCTTCTTTTCCGCCCCAGCTTGCGGTTTCCGCACGGCGGCCCACTGCCATTAGTACCAGATCGGCTGCGGAAAATTCTTCTTTGGCTTCCCTGGTTGTGTAAAAAACCGTTCCCCCTTCAATGCGGGTAACTTTACATCCCAGGTGGAAATCGACACCTTTTAATGAACGCCGCATAAGGGGCGCGTGATCTTTATCCATAGGCGGAATAATTTCATCCAGCATTTCCACCACCGACACCCGGCTTCCCAGAGTGCTGAAAAGGCTTGCAAACTCCATGCCGATAACGCCGCCGCCAATTATACAGAGCCGGGCAGGGAGCTGCTTTACGGAAAGCAGGCCGGTGGAGTCCAGCACCAGGGGATTATCCTTTGCACCGGGAATTGGCGGCATGACAGGCACAGAACCTGCGGCAACAAGAACGGCCTTTGCCCGGTACAATGTACCGTCAACTTTTACGCCCCGCTCCGGACCGTTTACCGCAAGAACGCCGGTTCCGGTAACAAGTTCCACTTTATTGCGTTTCATCTGCGAAGCCACACCGGCGCAGAGGGTGTCAACAACTTTTTGTTTCCAGGCCATCATTTCTTCGATGTTAAAAGAAACCCCGTCTGTGTGAACGCCGAAGCCGCCGGCTTCTTTTGCGTGAAGGTAAAGCTTCGCCGAGTTAAGCAAAGACTTGGTTGGGATACAGCCCACATTAAGGCAGGTGCCGCCAAGGTATTGCTTTTCTACCAGCAGCACCGTCTTTCCCCGGTGTCCCAAACGTTCGGCGGCCAAATATCCGCCCGGCCCGCCGCCAATTACTATCACATCGTAATTTGACATTTCCGCTCCTTGTTTCCATTAGGGAAACGCTGAGTAACTTGACGCTAATCGCGTTTCACTAATGTATTTGCTCATTTCATTGCGCAAATACAACGTTAAAGCAGCGCCGATTTATTCTCGATTGAATAAACCAGTGCTTCCCTGGTTTTTAAAACTATTTTGCCAGCCAAAGGTCTATTTCTTTAATCGCCCCGCACATGGCTTTAAGGAATTCCGCCGCCGGGGCGCCGTCTACTACCGCGTGATCAATGGTAAGGCTGAATCCCAGACAGGGCAAAACATCGTAATGCCCCGGGGAAACCTCAACCGGTTTTGGTGTTATGCTGCATACACCAAGAATGGCGACTTCGGGAATATTGATTACCGGGGAAAAACTTTCGATGCCTGTGTTGCCCAAATTGGTTACGGTAAAAGTTGAGCCGTGAAGATCATCAGGGGAGACAGAGCCACCCCGGCATGCTTCGGCAAGTTCCTTTGCTTTTTGGGAAATCTGCAAAAGCGAAAGTTTATCGGCGTTGCGAATCACCGGTACCATAAGTCCCCGGGGTGTGGAAACGGCGCAGCCCAGATGAACGTTTTTAAAAGTCCGCACTGTGCCGTTTAGCTTATGGGCGTTCATGTAGGAATAAAGCGGCAGTACCCGGCTGGCGGCGAAAAGCACAAGGTCGTTTATGGTAATTTTGTTTAAGCCAAGTTGAGGGGCGCTTGCCTTGAACCGGGCGCGTAAGCCCTGAAGGTTCACAGCCGGGGCGCTTGAGTTCAAAGTAAAAGCCGCCGTGGTAGTATGGGATGTCATCATGGAATCGGCAATGACTTTGCGTATGCCCTTAACCGGGGCATCTTCAAATTCATCGGCAATGTTTGCCCCGGCACATTGCGCCTGTGCGGAAGAAGCGGGCTTAAGCGGAGCCGCCGCAAGATCGGAGACGGTAATTCTGCCGCCGATCCCTGAGCCTGTTTGCGGAACAGAGCCAAGACCTGCCGCAATTTTTTTACGCAGCTCGTCTTTTGCCGCCTGGGTAAGCGGCGGCCGGCCGGCGGCGGCCTGTTCTACATCCCGGGCGATAATCCGTCCGCCGGGTCCCGAGCCGTCCAGTGCCCTAATGTCAATTGCCTCTTCCCAGGCAAGCTTTTTCGCCCGCGGGGAAACCCCGGTAAAAGCGCCGGCGGAGAATTTTTGGCCTTCGGCGCCGGCAAAAGAAGAATGTGAAGAAACGCCTGCTCCGGACGCCGGCGCCGTATCTTCCTTAGATTTCAGCTCTTCGTCCTTTTGTTCCCGTCCGGCGCTTTCCGCGTTACCCTGGACAAGGGACTGCCATTCTTCACCAGGTTTTCCTACAACCATAATCGGCTGGAGTACCGGTACATCGTCGCCTGTTTGATGCAGGAGCTTAAGCACCGTACCGGCTTCGCCTGCTGGCACCTCAAAAGTAGCCTTGTCGGTTTCTACCACGCAGACCGGCGTATCGGCCTCCACCGCGTCCCCTTCCTTTACCTTCCACTCGCCTATAATGCAGGATTCAACCGTGTTTCCCTGCCGGGGCATAATTAAAACATGTGCCATGCATTTCTCCTATTTAATGAGTTTAAACCGTGTTACCGCGGCGTCATGTTCTTCTTCAATACCGCGGATACGGCTGTCCGCCTTCATTTCCGTGGCCGCCCGGGGGCTGATTTCCGAATCCGTAATGATAAGGTCGGCCCCGGAAAGGGGCATAAAAGTTACCGGCCCTGCCCTGCCATATTTGGACGAATCTACCAGGACTATGGTCTCCCGGGCCTTTTCTTTCATCACTTTAATCACCTCGGCCCCTTCGACCAGGTGTGTGGTAAGGCCGCCTTCAGCGCAAAAGCCGTCGGTACCGATAAAAGCAAAACGCACATTGAAGCGGCGCACCGTCTCTTCGGCGATAGGCCCGATAAAAGACTCGGTATTGCTGCGGAACTCGCCTCCGCAGAGGGTAATTTTTAGGGCCGGATTATTTTTGGCGGCAATAAAAGCCAGAACCGAATTGGTGATTACGTGGACATCCCGCTTTCCGCCCAGGTAACGGCAGAGAAGCGCCGGAGTGGTGCCGGCTTCTATCATGATGGTGTCGCCATCGTTGATAAGGGCGGCGGCGGCCCTGGCAATGCTATGCTTTTCCTCAAGGCGCAGATTCTGCCGTTCCAGAATGTGAGGATGTACTGAAGGCACAGCCCCGCCGTGAACCCGGTTTAACAGCCCTTTTTTTTCAAGGTTGTTAAGGTCGGAACGGATAGTAACTTCGGAAACCGAAAGATCCCGCGAAAGGCCCGCCACCGAAATGGCGCCTTTTTCTAAGAGTGAATCCAATATTAACCGTTCCCTAACCGCCAATTCCATTATTACAGATAAGTATATCACAAAGAAAAATAAAACACAAGTCAAACAAAAGAAATTCGTCAAAAAATCGTAAATTCCGGCCATCAATATCCTGTAAAACAAACAGGGCATTTTTAGCGTCTTTACGAAAACCGGCGATGGTGATACTTTAAAAGAAGGGGAAACATTATGAGTTTAGATGAATTGGTGGAAATTTCGCGCTTTTATGGGACTAATCCCGACTATGTCGTTGCCGGAGGCGGCAATACCTCTTTTAAAGATACTGATTTTTTATACGTTAAGGCTTCCGGGACTAAGCTGGCTGCCGCAACGGCTCCGGATTTTGTAAAAATGAGCCGCGCCGCCCTGGCCCGGGTATGGCAAAAAAGCTACCCCATGGACAGCACCCGGCGGGAAGCGGCTGTTTTGGCCGACATGATGGCCGCCAGGGCTCCGGGAGAAGAAAAAAAGCGCCCCTCGGTTGAGTGCCTGCTCCACGATATTCTGCCTTTTGCCTATATCGTCCACACCCATCCGTCGCTGGTGAACGGCCTTACCTGTTCCCAAAACGGCGAGGCCGTTTCCAAAGAGCTTTTCCCCGGCAGCATCTGGATTCCTTCGGTAAACCCCGGTTATATCCTTTCAAAGACCGTAAAAGATGCCATGGATACATACCGGGCGGAAAAAGGCAAGCCGCCGGAGCTTATTTTTTTGCAGAACCACGGGGTTTTTGTCGGCGCGGACACAACGGACAAAATAAAAGCCCTGTACCAGGTGATTGACGGACGCATTGCCGCAAAGATTAAACGGCAGCCCGATTTGGGCGGAAAGCAGTCCGTTTATGGCAATTCGGATGAAGTGGGCAGGGAATTGCAGGCCCTGGCCGGGAAAGCCGGCGGCTTCAAACCTGAGTGGTTTTTTTCTTTTGAGCGTAACAACGAAAGCGCCAAATATATTGAAGGTGCCGCCGCCTTTAAGTGCGTGTCCTCGGCTTTTACCCCCGACCATATCGTGTATTCCGGGAGCGACCCTCTGTTTATAGAAAGTCTTCCGGCATTGGAAGAAACGTTCAAAGCCCATGTCAAAAGAACAGGCCGTATCCCCAAGATAGCCGCCGTTCAGGGCCTTGGCGTTTTTGGCCTGGGCAATTCAAAAAAAACTGCCGAAACTGCCCTGGAACTTTTTGACAATACCATAAAAGTATCGGTGTATACCGAAAGCTTTGGCGGCCCCCTCTTTATGTCAAAAGAACAAATCGACTTTATCAATAACTGGGAAGTCGAAAGCTACCGCGCGAAAGTATCTTCGTAGTTCTGCCCATAAAACCGGCTTTAATGGCCTTATGCCACATAGTTCCCAAGGAACCGCTTTCTGGAAGGGGCTTGAAGGCGCTTAAGGGCTTTCTTTTCGATCTGCCGTATCCGTTCCCTTGTAAGGGAAAGGTGTTTTCCCACTTCTTCAAGGGACATGACGAAGTTTCCCCCCAAACCATAGCGGTAGCTTATAACTTTGGCTTCATTTTCGGGAAGTGTATCCAGTACCAGGTTGATGTTGTCGTTTAGTACGCTTTGTATGGCATACTCTTCCGGTGTCTGGTACTTGTCGTCTTCAATCCGCTCGCCTAAAGTAAGATCGGAGTCGCCCCCGATAGTATTTTCGAGGGAAAGCATTTCTTTGCTGATATTGACAAGTTCCCGCATGTATTCCGAATCCGCGTCCATAAGTTCCGCAATCTGGCTGACGTCTCCAAAATTGTCCCGGGCCTTTTCGAAGTTTCTAATTTTGTCGGTTTGATTTGTGGGAAGCCGAATCATCCGGCTCTTTTCGGAAAGAGCTTTTTGAATAGCCTGGCGTATCCACCAAACGGCGTATGAAATAAAATGGTAGCCTTTATCGGGATCAAACTTTTCAAGGGAGTTTATTAGGCCGATATTTCCCTCACTGATAAGATCTGAAAGGGGCAGGCCCTTGTTCTGGTACTTTTTCGCGATAGTAACCACAAAACGGAGGTTGGATTGTATCAACTTGTTTCTGGCGGCGATATTCCCTTCTTTGGCTTCCTTTGCTATTTTTGTCTCTTCTTCCTTAGTTAAAAGGGGAACTTTACCAATTTCTTTCAGGTATATCCTAAGACAGTTTTCATCAGCGTTCGACTGATCCTCACTTTTCAACGACTTGCTTGCTTGTTTTTGCATTATTTTCTCCTTTATTTTTATTCACTTATAATAAGCAATTTTTATGCCAACTTTGCAAAAATCATATTAATACTTTTATATATATGATAATATTAATTCGTTATAATATATTGAGTTACGGAGCTGATGCTTCTGTATGTATTTTTAAGTCTTTTTTTTTGCTTTCCTTTTCAGGTATAACAAACTTAAAGGGGAAATATGACACAGTTTTTCAAATGAAGCGGAAAATTGGGTCAAATTGACACATGTTTTAGTTCAACATTCTGTCCATGTATGTTTTACCTGGCGGCAGTACCATTATGCAGAGTATAGCTGCTATTACTTGCCCACGGTCGGCCCTTTTGGCATCTTTTTGAATTGTAAACGTCTCTAGATTCATTCGAGATTAGATTGGTTTTTGATTACGCAATTGGTCAAGAAGGATAGATTTAGAACATTGGGTTATATATGCAATAGAAGAAGAAAAAGTAGTATACCTTTCATTCAGATTCCATTATGATGACAAATGACTTTGAGGCTGTCCGGGAAGTATCACCCTGGACAGTTGTCCAAATACCGTTTCTACTTCACAACTGACCGCCGTTTCCTCAATTCTTCATGGCCCGCCAGCACACGGAAAGGCAAGAGGCGGTATGCCCCGAAGGAAAGCGCACTCCGGTCAAATACGGGGAAGGGTTTGTAAAAGTTTTCAAAAGTAACCGGATTTATGGACAGACTCTAATTATTAGGCAAACGCGGCCTTGACCTAGTGGGTGAGTTTTTGTATATTTTATCTAACCATATACTCAATTATTATAATACATTGGAGGTAAATATGAAGGTAAAACCTTTAGCAGACCGGGTCATGGTAAAACTGGAAAAGAGCGAAACAAAAAGCGCCGGGGGAATTATTATTCCCGATACAGCCCAGGAAAAGACCCAGCAAGGTACAGTTGTTGAAGTCGGCGATGACAAAGAGGTCATCAAGGTTAAAGCCGGCCAAAAGGTTATGTATGACAAGTACGCCGGTACCCAGATCAAGATCGAAGGCGCCGACTACCTGATCCTCAAAATGCAGGATATCATTGCCGTAATCGAATAGTTGTTCCTGCTGTTCCAAAGAATAGGGCTGTCCGAAAAGTAAGTGTTTCAAACTTTTTGAAAACTTGTTCGGATAGCCCTGTTTTTTAGTAAAGAAGGCTGTTCATGCGGTTCTTTTCGTGGCGGGCATTCAGGTTACCGGGGTCCAGTTCCAGGGCTTTTTCAAGAGCCAGCCGGCTTTCGTCGTAACGTTTTTGGGCTTCGTAGCAGCGGCTTAAGCGCAGTTGTATCAGGGCGGCCGCCCGGGGGCTGCGTACCAGGGCAGCGGCTTCGCTGTAGCGCTCGATAGCGGCGGATATGGCCCGGCGGCTTTCCAGAACGCGCCCAAGGTTTGCGGCTATAATCCACCTCATACCGTCAGCCGCGGTTTCCCCGCTATCAAGTAAATCCGCCAAAAGTTTTTCACCTTGGTTTAGTTTTCCTTCCCGAAGCAGGGCAAGGCCCTTATGGAAGCAGACCCAGGGGCTTGTCCAGCCTTTTTGAGAAGCGATTTTTAAAATCTGGGCGCTTTCGCTGTAAAGTTTCTGCCTGTCAAAATAATAGGCGCCCCATCGAAATAAATTTTCGTTAAGAGGATAGCGTCCCAAAAGGAGCCAGACTTCCGCGGTGGATTTTAGGGGCTGCCATGTTTCCATTCTGCGGCGCAGGAGTTCCAGATCCAAAAGGGGATTTTCTTCGGGATTTCCTTTTTCAAGGACAGCAATACTCTGCCTGGTATCAAGAAGCCTTGAATACCGTATAAGGCCGAAAATCCCGCCGTCATGGTTTTGATCTTCCGGAGGGCGGGACGCAAAAAGCCTTTCCAAAAAGATGGCGGATTCCACCGGGTTTTCCGAGGAAGAAGCGAGATTATAAAGGCTTCGCAGGATTATGTCTGTCTCTTCCGGGCTAAAAACCCTGGCCGTATCTTCCTGCCTTGGGACAGCCAGGGCTGTCCAGATATT
>JAIRLQ010000427.1 GCA_031259345.1 Treponema sp. | reverse complement strand
GGGAAACGGTTTTTTTTCGTTCCCCTGGAAGACACTTCAGGCCACAAAAAAATCAAAAAGGACTTTCAAAAAGCCCTGGGCCCTATTCCTTTTGAGCTTGAGATATTGGGGAGAAGCCGCCCCTTAAAACTTTATTTTCTTGTTATGGGAGTATCGGCGCTGCTGGCCGCGGCGGCAGCCGGAACAGGCGCGGACAGAGGGCGCTTTCTTTTTCACGCTCCTCTTTTTTTAGCTTTTGCCTGGACAGGCCCGCCGGGCTTTGTCCTTGCGGCTATTCTTTCCGCCCTTGGCTCTGTCTTAAGAGCCCCCCTCTCCGTTTTTTTTCCCTTAAAGAAGTACGGGAAATTTCCTGAAAGGCTAAAGCCCTACAAGCTTAGCCTTTACCTTGTTCCGGTTTTTATTATTCTTTTCGGCTTTCTGGGCTTGATACACAGCCTTCCCCCCGCGGCCCTTGGAACAGCCATGGCTTTATTTTTGCTTATGGAATTGGTATACGCCGCCGTCCGGAATTCCGGCCTAAGAAAGGCTGCCCATCTGCTTTTTGAGCCCGTACCTATCCTGAAAACGGCAAAAAAAGTTTCTTTCGCAAGGCTTCCTACGGCGGTTTTTGCCGCGGGCTGCCTGGCTGCCCTTTTGCTTCCCCCGCCAGGGGGGCAAAAAACGCCGGCTTTGGACACAAGCAATTTTATCAATGCAATTTCTAAAGAAGATTATCAAAAACATGTTGAATTTCAAAGCTCTTTTTTTCTGCTTCCATTAGGAAACAACAGCTCTTTGGATGGCGGCCTGGCGGAACCGGGCTATCTGCACTATCAGCTTGGTTCAGACGGCCTTATCGCCGGGCCCGGCGAAGAAGTGAGGCAGAACAACGGGGATATTGCCGCTTTCCCGCTGGAAAAACTTCTCGCTTTTCTGGTAGAGTATACTAACGAGACCGGGAATATGTCCCCGGCGCGATTTCCTGCCCGGCTTTCGTCCCCAGGCAGGTTTAAGGATTGGCTGTCAGTGGTTTTATTGATAATTATTTGCATCCCCGGGCATAAAAAGACAAAGCGGGGAAAAGGCCGAAAGGGAAAGGCCATACCGGACGTGTTCAGGCGGATTGCCGCATGACGATTGGGCGCGGAAAATGACAAAAGTGTATTCATTCCCCCGTGGGGGGATCTCTTACGAAGATCCGGCGGCTCCTTCCCGGGATTCATTAATTACCGCGTTCCTTCCGGCGCTGTCGGTAATTCCGCTTATTCAACATTCCGGAGGCCGCGCCTATCCCCTGGCCTCTGTAGGGGATCCGGTAAAGGAAGGAATGCTGGTAGGCCGGGGCCAGGGGCCGGGGTCGGCCAATGTTCACGCCACGGTGCCCGGCAGGGTTATCCGCATGGCTTCCTGGAAAATGTCCGACGGCAGAACCAACGATGCCCTGATAATCCGCATGGAAGGGAGCTTTGAAAAGTTGGGCAAACGGAACGAAATATATCCCTGGGAGGGCCTTCTTCCCTACGACCTTCAGCGTCTTATTGCCGAATACGGGGTTGTAGAGATGGAAAGTCCCGGCAGGCCCGTGTCGGACATAATCGCTTCACTCAGAAGTTCATCGGAAGTTGTTACCCTGGTTGTACGCTGCGTCTTTGACGATCCTTGGCTGGCTGCCGATTATGTGCTTTGCAAAGAGCGCATGAAGGCGGTAATCGAAGGAAGCCGCATTTTGGCCAGGGCTGTCCGGGCAGGCAGAATTATTTTTGCGGTTTCCAAGGGGGAAAAAAGTCTGGGGGATGAACTCCTTTCCCAGGCCGGTTCCTGGGAGCCGGCTTCTTCAATGGTATTGGTAGGTTCCCGTTATCCCCAGCGGAATCAGCGGGAACTGGAACTGGTTATAAGAAATTACGGAAAACGTGAAAATATCGACCTTGGATCCCTTCTTGTTCTGGGGCCTGCCACATTGGCGGCGGTTCATGACGCGGTAAAATTGAAAATGCCCATACTGGATCGCTATGTGGCGGTCGGCGGTTCCGCGGTTAAAAAGCCCCATGTAGTTAAGGTAAGGTTGGGCACCCGCGTCGGCGAAGTATTTGAACAATGCGGCGGCTTTTATGGCCGCCCCAGGCGCATAGCCGTAGGGAGCCCTCTTTTGGGCAGGGCGGTAACGGATCCGGACGAGCCCATAATGAAAACTACCTATGCGGTATTTGCTCTCCTGGAAGGGCAAAAACCGGCTGACCCATACAGCAACTGTATTTCCTGCGGTGAATGCCGTAATGTATGCCCCGTAGGGCTTGATCCTGAAGAACTTTTTAAACGGACCCGGGTAAACGGTTTTCCCCGGGAAGAAATAACGGCCGACAGGGCGGCGGAATGTCATGGCTGCGGCTGCTGCGAGGCGGTATGCCCTTCAGAGCTTCCTTTAAGTTCCACCATTACCGCGTCGGCTATAAGGGGGAATTGATGGCGGAAAATTCAGGCACCCTTTTTGCCCAAATCAAGCCCCAGATACCACAGCTAAACCTTGCGCGTCCCACGGTAAGCCGAATGTGGCTGGTGAGCCTCTGTTCCTTTTTGGCTATAATCCAATCGAGCCTTGAGGATAACTTTTCTTCCCTTTTGATTGCCCTCTGCGCCGCCGCCGCCGCGGTTCTTACGGAACTGCTTTTCCTCTATCCCGGGGGAAAGGTCTCCGGCTTAAAAGACGGAAGCGCCCTTGCTTCCGCTTTGATATTTACCCTTCTTCTGCCAAACAGGATTCCGCTCCTTTATGTGGTGATAGGGGCGGTATTCGCCATTGCGGTGGTAAAGCACAGTTTTGGCGGCCTTGGTTCCAACTGGCTCAATCCGGCGGCAGGCGGCTGGCTTTTTATACGTATGGCCTGGCCCGATGTTTTTACCCGGGCTTTGGAAGGTTCCCCCCTGGCGCTTTTGAGCGAAAGCTTTGTAAGGGGCGCTTCCAATGCTCAGGGTTCCCCCTTGGGCATACTCAAAATTGATTATGCCGCCGTATTTAACCGGACGGGACGGCTCCAGGAATCGATGCGTTCCTTTTTCAACAGTACGATTTTTTCATTAACCGGCGCGGAACTTCCCGGAGGGTATCTGGATCTTTTTGTATCCGAAACTCCGGGCATTATTGCCGACAGGGGGATACTGGCCCTGCTGGTGGGAACTGTCATCATTTTGGCTTTTCAGGTAAACCGCTCATGGATTCCCGCCGCATGGCTGGGGGTTTACGGCTTTATGGTATACTACACCGGCGCTCTCCCCTTTGGGGGAGATTTTTTTGGCGGCGATATACTTTTTGCCTTTCTTTCCGGCGGCGTTCTGCCCGCGGCATTCTTCCTGGCTGCCGACCCCGCTACGGGCGCCAAGTCCAGGACGGGCATTTTGATTGCCTGCGCCGCGGGCGGTTTTTTGGCCTGGCTTTTCCGTTATTACGGTGATGATCCCTATGGGGCTATTTTCGCGGTGATTCTGGTAAACGCCCTGCTTCCTATGGTTCGGGCTTTTGAAACCCGCAGCTTTTACACAAAACGGGGGCCGCCGTGAGCAGCCGCAAACCGGGAATGCCCGCTTTTAAAGACAGCCTTTTGTTTTCGCTCTGGATTGGCGCCATTTTCCTTGCCGCTTTCCTTTGCTGGTTTTTAACCCAGCCCCTTAGGGCAGATATACTGAAAAGTACCGTTAACCGGAATTTGTCCGAGAGGACCCCTTCGGTCCTGGGCTCCGACGGAGCTTCCGGAGGGGAAGCCGCGCCCCGTCTGGAAAAATTTATTCCTCCCCGCGAGCTTGAATCCGGAACTTTTCGTATGGGTTACTGGTTCACCATTAAGGACAGAAAAAACAGCAAAGCCCTGGTTTTTACCCTGGCCGCGGAAGGTACATTCCTGCCTTGTCTGGCAATTGTTACGGACAAAAAAGTCGAGGCCATCCGTCCCCTGGGAAGCCATTCAAAAGAACTTTTTGGCCGCCTCACTCCGGGGGTATTGCGGATCTATATCCGCCGTATAGAAGGGGGAGACTTATGAACCACCGCAATCAAAGCCATTTTTTCTGGGGGCCTTACGCGCCCCTGGAAGCCATGACAGGCTTAAGCCTTCTTGTTCTTGCGTCAATCAGGCTGGCTTTCGCTCTTTTCTGCGCCGGGGCGCTTGTCTGGGTTTTCTGTATTTCGGCGCTTGTGTATTTTTCCGCCAAAAATATATTGCCCCGCAAAGGCAGGTTTGTGATTCTTCTTTTTTTATCCAGCTTTATTTGCAGTGTGTATATACTTTTTGCCGCTTTGCTTAACCCGATTTTTACGGAAAGCGCCTGGTTTTTTACCCTTTTGGTTCCGCCTTGCTTTATCGCTTCAAATGTAGTGCCCGATCTTGAAGGTTTAATTGTAGAAGAATCCTTGCCCCGGGTTTTTCTTGAAGCTGCCTCCCTGGGCCTTTTGATTATCGCCATTTCCCTTATACGGGAACCCCTTGGGTTTTTCTCCCTTTCTTTCCCCGGCGGCGAAGGGGGCATAAGGCAATTGTTCAACGACAGCCAGGATGGGGGCTTTTTCCCTATCCGCATTCTTTCTATGTCCGGGGGCGGCCTTCTGCTGTTGGGTTATCTCGCGGCCCTTTTTAAACAATTTAAAATTCGCTATTTTGGCAGGGAAACAGAACCCGGAGGGGATAAATGACAGCCGATCATGTAAGCATTGCCGCAAGCCTTGCGTTGTTTGCGGGCCTCTCCTTTAACCTGATGCTGCACTTTGCCCTGGGCATTGGAGGCGCAGCCCTGGGCGGGCCGAAACTAAACAAAATCCCCCTTTTTCAGCTTTTTGTCCTTTTTTTGTCGGTTTTTATTTTGTGGATATTTTGCCGGTATTTTCTCAATTTTCTGTCCGGCGGCTTTCTGGAATATTTTTTAATCTTTCCCCTGTCGGTTTTAGCCTGTATGGGCCTTGAAGCCCTGGGAAAAAAGCTTTTTCCAAAACAGGAACCTGTCAGGGTTTTTTCCGCCTCCACTTCTTATGACGGCCTTGCCCTGGTTTCGCTTATCCTTACCCTCCGCCTGGCTTTGAACATTAGAGACGCCCTTATCCTCTCTTTCTTCTTCGCCGCGGGCTGCTTTGTTTCCGCCTTTATCCTGCGGGAAATACGCAGAAGATCCTTTCTGGAGCGGGTCCCCCGTTTTTTAAAGGGCGTCCCCCTTCTTTTGATTTCCATGGGCCTTCTTTCCATGATTTTCGCCGCCGCAGGCTGGATATGTTTTCAGGTTTTGGAGAATCTTTAGGGAACAAATGAGGCTGTTCCAAAACGCGGACCTTCCGTTCGATGTTAGTCCCGGAACAAGCTCAAATGATAAAAATTTAGGCATTCTCTGCTTTTCAGGATAATAAATATAGAGTACACTAAACTGAAAAGCAGCGAGGTATGGACCAAAGAATACAGATTATAGTAGGAGTTTCATATCACCTCCCCAATGGCACCAGGGAAGATACATTCGAGGCCCTGTATACCGGGCAAATAAAACCCCTTGTCATGACACTTAACAAGTTCCCCATGATACGCATGGTCTTTCATTATTCGGGCCTGCTGCTTCATTGGATAGAACGCAGGCACCCTGAGCTTATTATGCTTATGGAGGATCTCTTAGGGCGTAAGCAGGCGGAGCTTTTGGGCGGCGGTTTTTACGAACCCCTGCTCCCCATACTGCCGCAGTCCGACAAACTGGGCCAGATCGAGATGCTTACCACATATCTGCGCAAACAGTTCGGCAAGCGGCCTCAGGGCTGCTGGGTTCCGTCCCTTGCCTGGGAACAAAATCTGGTAGGCCCCCTTTCCGCCTGCGGCATGAATTATACCTTCCTTGACGACACCCGCTTTGTATACGCCAAGGCAAAACAAGGCAAATCGGGCTTTTACGATCCCTGTCTTACCGAAGACCTGGGGAAACTCATCACCATATTTCCCATTTCAACCTGGCTTAGCAATGATTTTTTTGGCAATTCAAGCTCAGACGCCCTGGAAAAGGTTTACAAGGCCTATCACGGGATAAAAGATGACTCATCCGGCCCCATTGTTGTCTTTCCGGAATTTAAAACAACAGAAAAAAGCGAGCTTGCGTATCACAGTTTTTTTGAAAAATTGTCAAACAAGGTTCCCCGTTTTGAATTTACCCTGCCCGGGCGGATTTATAAAAACCTGAAAGACCAGGAAAAGCTTTATTTCTGCGGCATGAGCCGCGACCATGAAGGCGTTTGCGTAAGTTCCCGGCAGTTTTTGGTGGATTATCCCGAAGCCAATACTATCTACGCAAAAACCATGCATACCCATACCCTGATAAACCAACTCCGGGGGGATAAAACCCGAAAGACCGCCGCCAGGGAAGAACTTTGGAAAGCCCAGGACTCGGGCATTTACCGGGACGGCGGGGAAACCGGACGCTTTTCTTACGACACGCATCTGCCGGGAATCAGCAGTTTTTCCATCAGGAAAGCCGCTTACCGGGCATTGATTCAGGCTGAAAAAATCACCAAAGAAAAGAAAAAGGGGCCTCCCGCTTTGCTGGTTTTTGATTTTGATCTTGACGGTGAAGGGGAGTATCTTTTTGAAAACGAAAAGCTTAACTGTTATATCAAGGCCCGGGGAGCTTCGATAATAGAACTGGATTACCTTCCGTCCGAGTGGAATTATCTGGATGTGTTTCAGTGTCCGGGAAAATCCGAGCGGCGCTGCCGGGGCTTTGCCGATTTCCTTCTGCCTGTCATTCCCGAAAAAGCCGCTTTTCTGCAAACCCAGGGACGTTTCTGCGGGGACGAAACCTTTGAAGCTATTGAAATTGACAGGGTACGCAAAAAAGTGGTTTTTAAACTGCCCCCCCAAAAAGGGATACCGCTGGGACGCATCGGAATCGTAAAAACCTGGCAAATTAAAGAAGACGCCCTGGAAGTACAGTATCGCTTTGAAAATGCCGGCGGCAAACAGGAAAACTTTGTTTTTATACCCCATGCGGCCTTTTCCTTTCCCGGCGGAGGAGAAACCTTTGTCAGGACGCTTGCCCTGCGGAACGGGGTTAAAGAACCGGTTTCCCCGGGCCCGGGTGAGATTCTAAAGGACATTTCCCTTTTTGAGTACCGGGATATTAAAAATGAATCCCACATCACGTTTGAGGGAAGCCGCGCTTTTGATCTAAGGATATTTCCGGTACGGTCTTTTTCAAAAAACGGTTCAAGCGAATACCAGTTTACCCTGACAGAGCCGGTTTTGCCTGTTTCTTTGGGGCCAAACGAATCCTGGGATATTAGTTTTACCTTGAAAATTACTTCATAAGAGATCCGCAACGCTTGCGGCGCAAGGGCCTGTTCCGGTATTGTAGAGTTATGGATTACATGGAACGGTTTTGTAAAGCGATTCGGATAGACACATCCTGGCAAGACGGAAGCGAACAGACGCTTCGCCGGTTTCAGCAGTTTTTGGTACGGGCCTTTCCCGCATTTCATAAAGCCGCCGAGCGCCGTGTTATTTCGCCGTTTTCGGTGGTGTACCGCTGGCCGGCAAAACAGGCAGCGGCGCGTAAAACCCGCCCGGCCGCCGCTAAACAGACGGCAAAAGAAGAGAAGGCGGCGGAAAACGCGCCGGCGCTGCTTTTGGCCCACTACGACGTGGTTCCCGTGGAAGCGGAAAAATGGAGCGCCGATCCGTTCGCCGCGGAAATCCGCGAAGAAAGCGGCATACGCTACGCCTACGGCCGCGGCGCCCTGGATATGAAAAGCATGCTTATCGCCATCCTGGAAAGCGCCGAAGCGCTTTGCGAAAAAGGATTCGCGCCGCAGCGGGACGTATGGTTCGCGTTCGGCGGCGACGAGGAAAGGTCCGGCATTACCGGGGCGAAAGAAACGGCCCGGATTCTTGCGGAAGAAGGCCGCCGCTTTGCCTGGATACTCGACGAAGGTTCCCCGGTCGCGAAAGATCAGATAAAAGGAATACAGGAGCCGCTGGCCCTTGTCGGCATCGAGGAAAAAGGCTTTCTTAGCATAGAGCTTACCGTGGAACAAAAACCCGGCCACGCGTCCCAGCCCCCAAACACCCAGGCCGCGGCAATCCTGGCGCAGGCCCTGTGCCGCATCAACAAAAAGCCTTTTCCCTTTGCGCTTGATCCCGCAGCGGAAGCCTTTTTTAAAGGCTGCGCCAGGTATTCCGGCGGCATCCGGTCATGGGCCATGAAACACGCCCGCCTGTTGGGGCCGTTGTTTTTCAAAATCGCCGCGTCAAGCCCCGCGACGGCGGCCCTGCTGCGGACAACCGTCGCCATGACGATGCTTAAAGGAAGCGCCGCCGACAATGTTATGCCCTCGGCAGTAACGGCGGTGCTTAACCTGCGGCTGCTCCCCCCGTGGACCGTGGAAACGGCCCTGGCCCGCATTAAAAAAACCGTTAACGACGACAGGGTTTCGGTACGGATTCACGGTTTGGCGACAGATCCCGTACCGGCCGCCGCGGGGCAGGAAAACGTTCCCGGCTCCGGGAAAGGCGGCGAAGGATGCGCCGGCTGGGACAAG
>JAIRLQ010000386.1 GCA_031259345.1 Treponema sp. | reverse complement strand
AAAAAAAACAACAAGGAAGGCGTCTTTTTTTGTTTTATAGGGCCGTTCCCAAAACCGGCGCCGGCCCTGCCTTTTGCGAATGCTATTGCGGAAACGCTTCCCAAAGCGGATCCACAACGGGCGGCGGGGCTTTAACGTGTATGCTTTGTCCGGGGTTCTGCGGGTCCGGGAAGGAAAGAAAAGATGCGTGAAGGCGTATGCCGCCCAGCCGTTCGCTCCGCCTTGCCCCGTATTTTAAATCGCCTTTAATATGAAGGCCCAGGGCGGCAAGCTGGGCGCGTATCTGATGGTGGCGGCCGGTAAGCAATGTCAGCTCGACAAAAAAATAATTGTCCCCTTCCCCCGCAAAGCGGAGCCGGAGCAGCGCTTTTTTGCCGCCCCGTTTTTCCTCGGTATAGGCAATGGACTTGTTGCGCTTTGCGTCGCTGACTATCCAGTGGGTATACTCGATTTCTTCTTTGGTGGCGGCAAAGGCCCCGCCCGTTAAGGCCCCGCCCAAAGGCCCTTTCAAAACATCCGGCCGGATGCTTCCCGGCCTGGGTTTTTCGATAATAGCCCGGTAGCGTTTGACGCACTGGCCGTTTCTAAAAGCTTCCGCAAGAACGGCCTTTGCCGGGGGGCGGGCAAAAAGCAGGCAGCCGGTAACGGGGGTGTCAAGGCGGTGTACCGCGTAAAAAAGTTTTTGCTGGTTTTCCTCTCCGTTCAGGCTAAAAACAGTTTCCGGGTGTTCCCCGGCATGTTTATTGATTACAAAAAAGTTTTCCCCCCGGCAAAGAAGGCGGCTGTCTTCAAGATGGGTAATTATCATTTTAACAGTCCATAGCGGATTTTTTGTTCAATGATACGGGCGGCGGCTTCTTCCAGGCGTTTCCGGTCAAGGAGGCCCGCTTCACGGGAAAGGACGATAGAACGATGCACCTGCCCTATGTTTTTGGGCCAGGCCATTACCATGTCGGCGCCGGAAGCCAGCGCTTTACAGGCGGCTTCTTCAACGCGTATGTTCCGCCCCGCTACCGCTCCCATGGCAAAATCGTCGGCGAGCACAAAGCCCGTAAAGCCCAAAGCGCCTTTTAGCCAGCCGTTCATGACAACGGGGGAAAGGCTTGCGTTTTCCTTTCCGTCTATGGCGGGGATAATGGCGTGGGAAACCATAACGGCCGCGGGAGGCGCGGACTTTATTACGCCCGCGAAGGGCTTTGCAAGATTGTCAAGCTCTTCCCTTTCTAAAAGGAGCGCCGCGCTTTCTTTGTGGGGGTCCGCGCCCGGACTGCCGGGGAAGTGCTTTAATACGCAGGCTACCCCCGCTTTATCCATGGCGCGGACAAACACGGAGGCCGCTTCGTCTACAAAAGAAATATCCCTTCCGTAGGAGCGGGTTTCGAGAAAGGGCTCGTTGTCCCCGGTCAAAACTTCCGCAACCGGCGCAAGGTTTAAGGTAATGCCCAGGCTGCGGATTTCCCGCGCCGAGGAAAACGCAAGCTTTGAAAGGGCCGCGAGGGCTTCCGCCCGGCCTTTGCTTTCCGCCATTTCCCAAAAAGAATAGGCCGAAGGAAGTTTTTGCACTCCCGGGCCAAAGCGGTGCACCAGGCCGCCTTCGTGATCCACTGCCATAAAAGGGGCAACGCCCGAAAGGGATTCTACAAGTCCGGCGCAGCTGCTTATAAAGGAACGAACCGCATCTTTATCGGTATTAAGGTTATACTTAAAAAGCATGATGGCTCCGGCGGGATAGCGGGTAAGCATGGTTTTTGTTTCCGCGGACACATAATTTTTATTATCCAGGGCGACCATAATCAACTGGGAAACAAGCGTGTCGTCATCCATTGAAGCGGCAATCCGCGCCGCGGTTTGCCGGGCGCTTTCCCGGCTGTGGATTGCGGCGCAGGAAACGGCGCAGAATAAAAAAAGAAATGCCACGCCTTTTGGAACAGGCGCGCCGGGCAAAGCGGTTCTGTTATTGCGCGGCGTGGGCTTCTGTTCTATCATGATTATACAATGTCTCTTAATTGGAAAGAAATCAACATGATCCTTACGGAGCTTAAGCTGGAAGGCTGCCGGATACAAAAGGCGGTGCAGTCCGGTTTCGACACGCTTACCCTTAGGGTGTACGGGCGGGAGGGGGAAAAAAATCTTCTTATATGCCTTGCGCCGCTGGCTGTACGGTTTCATGAAACTTTCCGGCCTGCTCCAAAAAGTACAAAGCCCCTGCGCTTTGCCCAGTTCCTCAATTCCCGCATTGTAAACGGCCGCATCAAAGAAGCGGTACAGCTGGGGGATAACCGCATTGTACGCATCAGCGTCGCTGTGGGGGAAGAAAGGCGGTTCATATATATACGGCTTTGGTCCAACGCGGCAAATGTCATTGTTACCGATGAAGACGGGACAGTGCTTGACGCCATGAAGCGCCGTCCGGCAAAAGGGGAAAAAACGGGCGGGTATTACGCCCCGGAAAAAGAGCCCTTTACACAGGGGGCGAAGAAGGAATATACGGTGCGGGAGCTTCCCGGCGGCGGTTCTTTTAATGAAAAAATCGACGCCCTATACCGGCAGGAGGGCGGCGCCCTTTCTCTTGAGGCGCTAAGGGAAGAGGCCCGGCGCAGGGCCGAGGGCAGTATAGGGCGGCTTATGGCATCCCTGGAAAAGCTTCGCGCCAAAGAAGCCGAATACGCTGACGCGGAAAAGTTAAAGGAATACGGGGATATCATTCTTGCAAATTTTTCAAAAATAAATGATGAAAGCCGGTGGCTGGAGGCGGAGAACTTTTACGCCGGCGGCGAAAAGATCTGCATTAAACTGGAACAGGGCAAAAGCCCTTCCGCCCAGGCGGAAGCGTATTACAGCCGGTACCGGAAGGCCAAAAGCGGTCTTGCGGAAGTTAAGGACGAGATCCGCTGTGGTGAAAAGGAATTGGCGGCTGTTAAAGAAAAGCTTGTCGCCCTTCTGGAGGAGGCCAATCCCCTGGTACTGCACAAGCTCCTAAAAGCCGGGGACAGGCAAAGTCCTCTTTTGCGCAGCGAAGATGCCAAACGGCCGGGGCTGACCTACAGGTGCGGCGACTGGACTATTATCGTAGGGCGCGATGCCGCGGAAAACGATACCTTGCTGCGGCGTTATGTCAAAGGGAATGATCTTTGGCTTCATGCCAGGGATTTTTCCGGATCCTATGTGTTTATAAAACAGCGGGCGGGAAAAACCTTCCCCCTGGATATACTTCTTGACGCGGGAAACCTGGCGATTTTTTATTCCAAGGGCAGAAACAACGGCGCCGGTGATCTTTTTTATACCAAAGTTAAATATCTGCGCCGGGCAAAAGACGGTCCAAAGGGGCTGGTCATTCCCACTCAGGAAAAAAATCTCCATATTAAAGTAGAAAGTTCACGGTTAAAGCGGATGGAATCCTGTAAAGTTGAAAAATAACAGGCATATCTCCATTTTCTGTCTTGCGAAGGCGCAGAGAGAAACCTAAACTTTATATATGCGTAAAATGGCATATAGCCCAAAAAGCCGTGTGCCTGTTGTTAACGGTCTTTTTTATCCTGATGATAAAGAATTGCTGTGTGCACAGATACAGTCATGGGGGCTGATAGAAGGATCACAAGGACGGGCTAAAGCTCTTATTGCGCCTCACGGCGCCTGGAGTCTCACGGGCAGGATCGCGGGAGAGGCCTTTTCCTTTGCGGCGGGGCGGAGGGACGCGCCGGACGAGGTTAGGCGGGTTTTGCTTTTGGGGCCTATACATCGGGGATCTTTTAGGGATCTGTACATAACCGAATCGGATTATTTTGAAACACCCCTTGGGAGAATTCCTACAGACAGGGAGTTGTGCTCCGAAATCGCGTCTACAAGCATGTTCTTCGAGGTTAACGACATTCCCCACCTTATCGAGCACTCTATTGAGGTCTTGTTACCCCTGGTAAAGTATTTTTTCCCCACTTCTTATGTTGTCCCGATTCTTGTGGGCGGTTCAAGGCAGGCCCTGGTAGGAAGCCTTGCAAGAAGCCTTGCGATGACTTTGGAAAACCGCATGGACGAGACGCTTATTGTCATCTCAAGCAATATGTCGAACAATACGGATGCCGGCGTTTCCGCCTCTCAAAAAGACAGGCTTCTTTGCTTTCTTGACGCAAAGAATGGCAGGAGCATAGAAGATGACTTTAGAAAAAAAGAGATTTCCGCCTGCGGCTGCCCCATTATGGCTTCGGTTCTTGAAAGCGGCCTTTTGGACGGCACGGTTCTGATAAAGGGGGCCGCTTCTACCGGCATTGGAGAAAAAGGCGAAATTATCCATTACGCGGCTTTATCATTCAGATAAGGCCGCGACGGCGGCGCCCAAAAGGGAGGCCTGTTCTACCGGAGTAATTACATAGGAACGGGGTTTTTTTTGATTTAAAAGGATATGCAGCCAGGATTCCAGCGCCGTCCTCATGCCCTTGTAAATAACATACGTGGTGCCTTCTACGGCAATACGCGCCGGCGCGAAGGGGTCGTAGGCCGAGCCTGATTTTTCCACAGCGGCTGCGGTCATGGCCGCGGCAAGCAGGGCGCCCCGCCCGGTAACAATCGATGTAAGGTAGCAAAAACCGCGCAAGGCATCTATCTCGTCTTTATCAAAAAGGGCCGCCACAGGGCCTTCCATTGACAGGGGGGAATGCATGAATTCGTTTAAATGGCGGGTTTGCATGGTTTGCCATGACATAAACTCGTCCTGTCTGCGGAACTTTAAAAGGCCGTCCTTAACCGCCTGCTTCAATATATGAAAACTAAGAGGGCCCAGGTATGCGCCGGATACGCATTTTTCGAGAGTATACGCGCCGGGATTTTTTGTTGTGGCATCGTATTCCATATCGAGATAGCCCCTATACCTGTGGGTAAAGTTTCCCGCTTCACATACCACAATCTGGGGGCTTTTTTCGGAATAAAAACCTGTCTTTGGGATACATGTTTCGGGATAAGCGGTATTAAAGCCTGTTCCCAGAATAAGCCCCACCATGGGCCCGGGAGGCGCGCCGTAGCGATCTTCCCCCTTTAAAAGGCCGCCCGAAGGCGCTATCTGCCCAAGCCCGCAAAGCAGGGTTGCCGCCGTATCGTTTAAAAGGGCAACGCGCTCCGGAACTTTTACGCCTTTTCTTAGAAGGGCGTCCCGCAGGCCTGCGCCGATGCGCTTTCCTATTACTTGTGGAGCGTCCACCTCTTTACTGAACTTGAGGAGTATGCCGTCGGCGTCTTTGGTAATTTCCGTAGGGTACGAAAAGCAGAAGCCAATGCCTTCTATGGGAACCTGGGCCTTTTCAAAAAGCGGAAGGGCCGCGTCGGCGATTGCGTCAAAAAAGGCTTCCGCCCCCAGCCGTCCCTGGGTTCCGGGCATGGGGGCTTTGCGGCTTTCGCCTTCGACAGCTCTGCCTGTTTCATCAAATTTGACCAGCGCTGCCCGCAGATTTGTCCCCCCCGCATCCAGGGCGATTACAGTCTTTCCCGCAGGGGCGCGGAACACCGGGCTTAAATAGGCGGGTATCATCACCAGACTGGAAGGCTGTCCTTTAAGGCCCCTGTCCATATCTATCAATACATCTTCCACCAGATTAAAGGGGTCAATGCGGTCATAGTGAAATCCGTAATAACGGGCAAAGTCCGAAAGGGCTTGGGGCTCAAATGTGCTCATATTAGGCTCCTTCTCTATTCATACAGCTTTATCCGGTATTATTCAATCACTTTTTTCTGCTGCCATTTGCCGGACCGCCAGCGGGTAAGGTAGAAAGATCCCCGGGATATAAAGTCAAGGCCCATAGCTATCCACACGCCCAAAGGCCCGACTTTTAAGACATAGCTAAAAAAGTACGCCGCGCTTACCCTGACGGTCCACATGGAAATTGCGGCTACTATCATTACATACCGGGCGTCTCCCGCCGCGCGGAGGGCATTGGGCAGGGCAAAGCTGAAAACCCAGCCTATAACCATGGAGATACAGTGTACACGCAGAAAATTTTTGGCAAGGTCGTGGGCTTCCCCCGAAAGGCTAAAAAGCCCTATCAAAGGATCCATAAAAATATAAATCAACAAATTTATAATAAAGACCGTTACGTAGGCAATTTTCATCACCTTGGCCGTATAACGTTTCGCGCCGGCATAGTCCCCGGCGCCCACGCTTTGGCCGACTATGGTAATCAGCGCCATGCCATAGGCCATGCCCGGCATGAAAGAAAATGAATTTACCACGCTGGAAATGGCGTTTGCGGCTATGGCATAGGTGCCAAAGCCGGTAAAGATCCTTTGGGTAAGAAGCCGCCCAATCTGGAACATGGAATTTTCCAGGCCCGAGGGAATGCCTACGTTAAGGATATTCCGCACCATGGTGCGGATAAGGGCGATTTTATGAAGCCCTGCCAGGGTAATGGGGAGCCGGCGGTTAAAAACGAGCATTCCCACAAGGACTGTCGCGGCGGCGCTGCGCGAAATCAGGGTTGAAAGGGCAGCCCCCGCAACACCGATTTTTAAACCAAAGATAAAAAAGGCGTTTCCGCCTATGTTGATGATATTTACCAGCAGGGCAATCCGCATGGGTACCCTGCTGTTCCCCGCCGCGCGGAACAGGGCGGCACAGGCATTGTAGATTGCCAGCATGGGGTACGAAAGGGCGGTAATTAAAAAATAAACAGCCGCCGCTTCCATTACATCGCTTTCGACTTTGCCGTAGATAAGCGAAATGACCGGACGCCTTAAGATCAGGGTAAAAAGCATGATGACCACGGAAACGGCCGACACAATATAGACAAGCTGCCTTGCGGCAAGGCTGGCGTTTTTGTAATCCCTGCGGCCTATGTATTGGCTTACCACCACCGCCCCGCCTGTCGCAAGGGCTATAAACGCAATTATTAAAAGATTGTTAATATTGTCTACTATATTAACACCCGAAACAGCGTGTTCGCCCACAGAGGAAACCATCACCGTGTCCGCCGCGCCCATGGTCAGGGCAAGCACCTGCTCAATGACCAAAGGCCAGAGCAGGCGGAATAAAGCTTTGTTGTCCCATTTCTCCGGGGTTTCCATGCAGTTTATACCGGCTTTGGCCCTTTAAGGCTCAACCCTCTTTCTGTCCCGAGGAAAGAGACTCGCCTCTTTTACGCTGGATAGGCCCAGGATCTTTTCGGTAAGCCGCTCAAGCCCTATGGCAAAACCGCCGTGGGGCGGACAGCCGTATTTTAAAAGGGCGCAGTAGCCGGGCATTTCTTCGCTCTTTATGCCGAAGCGGGGCAAAGTTTCTACAAAGGCATTGTAATCATGATGGCGGCGGCCGCCGGAAGTAATTTCGAGTCCCCGGAAAAGGCAGTCGAAACTCATTGTAGAAACGGCAGTTCCTTCCTCTCCCTTATCCAGGGGATAGGTATAGAAGGGGCGGTAACGCCGGGGAAACTCATTTACAAACACCAGGTCTATGCCATGTTCACGCTTTGCCCATTCGCAGATAAGCCGCTCCGCCTCGGGGTTCATGTCAAATATCCGCGATGAAGCCCCGGCGCCCCTGGTTTTGGCGGCTTCGCCGTTGGCAATGCGGAGGCTTTCGTCATAGGGTACTGTAGGCGCATTGGCTACCGCGCCCGAATCGGGGACGCGGGCATTCCACATTTCCAGTTCTCCGGGGTTTTTTTGCGCCACTTCTTCAAAAATATGAGCCAGAACATTTTTTTCAAGTTCGATTAAATCTTTTTCGGATTCGATAAAGCCCATTTCCACATCCAGGGAAACATACTCGTTTAAGTGCCTTGGGGTATCGTGCTTTTCGGCGCGGTATACCGGGGCAATTTCAAACACCCGCTCAAGCCCCGAAGCCACCATTACTTCTTTATAAAACTGGGGCGATTGGGCCAGACAAACCTTGCGGTCAAAATACTCTACCGTAAAAAGTTCGGTGCCGCCTTCGGTGCCCGACCCCACAAGCTTGGAAGATTTTATTTCGGTAAAATCCTGTTTGCGCAGGGCTTCGGCAAAAGCGGCCGCAATGGTAGCCTGCACTTTAAAAATAGCCTGTACTTTGGGGTTTCTTAGCGAAAGGAGGCGGTTGTCAAGAATTGTCTCAAGGCCCATTTTTAAAATGTCCGCGTTAACCTGGTAGGGCAGATCAGGGGCGGCTTTTGAAAGGGTTTTAAAGCTTTTAACCCGCAGCTCCGCCCCGCCCGGGGCCTTTTCGTTCAGCGTCGCACAGCCGCTGGCGCAAATTACCGATTCCAGGGTAAGGGCGCCCCCCGAATCCTCCGGTTTTTGGTCAAACACAAGCTGGGCAAGTCCGGAACGGTCCCGAAGCACCACAAAGGTGATGCCCCCCATATCCCGGATACGGTGTACCCAGCCGGAAACTTCTATCTCAGTATCCTTTTTGTCCCTGGCGGCCGTTGTCAAATCTTTTGCTAAAAAACGCATAATACATTTACACTACTATGAAAAATACCGCTTATTCAATCGCGGGCGGGGTATGGCCCCCACATATTTCATGTCATCCTCCCATGGATAGTTTCGTCATTTTTCCCGAAACCTTTCCTTGCCGGCCTTTTTCCCTTCTCCCTTTAGTTCAAAGTTAATGCTTTTGCCCTGCGATAAAAACCGCTTGACATCGGTTCCGGTCTCCGGTAAATTATGTATATATGAACGCTTGTTCAACTGTAAGGAGATGGTATGGCAAAAGGCATTGTGGACGTTGAAAGCCTGGATTGCAACGTAATCCACGAGGAAGTGATAGCCGCGGTCAGGAAGAAGATGCCCGATGATGAGCTGCTGCTGGATCTGGCGGATCTGTTTAAGATATTCGGCGATTCCACCAGGGTCAGGATCATCTGCGCGCTGTTGCGGGCCGAAATGTGCGTCTGCGACATCGCGGCCCTCTTGGGCATGAGCAAGTCCGCCATATCCCACCAGCTTAGAACCCTCCGGCAGACCCGGCTGGTAAAGTACCGCCGGGAAGGGAAGGTGGTCTACTATTCCCTGCAAGACGAGCATGTGGGAACCATCTTTGACCAGGGCTTAACCCATGTCAGCGAGTAGCGCGGTTGTTGGCGCTGTCCGAAAAGTTTGAAAAACTTGTTCGGACAGCTTCCTTAGTGCGGCATTTGCGAAGGTTTCGGAGAAACCACGTTTCAACGAAACGGGAGCAAATGTGAGGGCTGTCCAGGAAGTAACCGGCTTTCCGGACAGCCCCAACTCTAATAAGGGGCCGGTTGTTTTTTTTTGCCCAAACAGTTGAATAAACTATCAACTGTTCAATGTTGATATGTTTAGGGCCTGTCCATGACGAAACAACGTTTCGTACAATAACCGGCTTTGTGGACAGACACTATTTAATGAAGGAACGTTTGATATGACAAGAAAATCTTACACCCTGGACAATCTCTGCTGCCCCAAATGCGCGGCAAAGATCGAAAAACACGTTGCCGCCCTGGACGGGGTAAACGGCGCGTTGGTCGATTTTGCCGCACAGAAACTTATCATTGAAGCGAATGAAGCGAAAAACGCCGGGCAATGGGACGACATCATGGCCCGCGCAGGCGGCATCATCAAACGGCTTGAGCCTGCTATCGAACTGCGGGACACGGCTCTTTTCCCGGACAAAGCGGCCGCAAAAGATAAAGAAGGACCCGCTCCGCTAGCGGCGTGGCTTCGGCGCGGGAGCCTCGGCCTGGGCATGGCCCTCTTTGCTGCGGGCATGGCCTTTGAGTATGTTCCGTCCGCTACCTTGCCGCCCTTCACGCGCCTTGCCCTCTTTCTGGTAAGCTATATCCTTGTAGGCGGCCAAGTGCTTGTCAAGGCAGCCAAAAATAGTAGCAAAGGCGAGATATTCGACGAAAACTTTTTAATGGGCATCGCCACCATCGGGGCCTTTGCCATAGGAGAATACCCCGAAGGCGCGGCGGTGATGATCTTCTACCGCGTGGGCGAAGCCTTTCAGAATTACGCCGTGGGGCGCTCCCGTAAATCCATAGCCGCCCTCATGGACATTAGGCCCGATTACGCCAACCTTAAAACCGCCGCGGGCCTGGAGCGGGTGTCCCCGGAGACGGTGCGCGTGGGCAGCCATATCGTGGTAAAGCCCGGCGAAAAAATCCCCCTGGACGGCGTGGTGGCGGAGGGCTTTTCCGCGCTGGATACTTCCGCCCTTACAGGCGAATCCCTGCCGCGGGACGTGGAAAAAGGCAGCGCCGTGCTTTCAGG
>JAIRLQ010000373.1 GCA_031259345.1 Treponema sp. | reverse complement strand
GGGAATTCGATCCGGCGAAAGCGGCGCATTCATACACCAAGGCGATACCTACGCCGAGTACCATCGCGGGAATTCTAGTAAGGACAAAAACGATCCCCGCCAAACCACCAAAAACAAGTCCGAAAAGAAGAGAAAAGAGGATTACCCCGGGCGTCCCAAGCCCCAATTTTATAGCGAGATTTCCGCCCAGAATGGCGGTCATCATTCTTTGGGCACCCAAGGAAAGATCAAAACGACCGTGACTAAGGTTATAAGAGAGAGCTAGAGCCGTACAGGCAGAAATCCCTACATTGCGGACATAATTTTGAACATCCAGAAGAGAGTTAAAGACGGAACGCCCCATTACAACCCGGCAAAGCATTTCCGTAATAATCCAAGTGAATACGGGAAAAGCCATAGTAAAAAGGGCGTTCTTTATCTTCATTACAGTCCTCTTGCCTTTAAAACAGATTCCGCAGTAATTGACTCAAGCTGTTTATAAATGCTTTGCGCGTCCGCCTGGGGGTTAAAGGCCGTGAGCATTTTCTTAAGATCGTCGATGTCTACTTCCCAAGCGGTGTCTGAAGTATTGACTTTTTCTATGCGGGTGTATTCTTCCGCTCCAATGCATTTCCATTTGGGAGAATTGAAATAATATGCCGTATTGTTCACCCGCATTCTTTCCGCATGGCCTGTGATGCCGTTATACACTAGGGCGAATAGTCCCGCCGCCGTCGAAATACTTGGCGTGACCACCGCGGAATTTAAGCTGGAGTCCCCGGTGGAATCTTTTGTGGTAAAGGATGTCTTCGTCGAATCGTCTATCATGGTGATGGCAGAAATACGGATATTCTTTTTATACGCCTTCTCCACCTCGTCAATGGCAACAGCACAGCGAGCATAGGCAGCGTTGCAGGCTAGGATGGTGTCATATTCGCCGGTCTGTAGCAGCGTTGACAGGCCGGTTACATAAGTATTCCCCGTGGGATAACCGGGATAGATCACTATCTTTACGTTCTTGTCGTTGGCCGCTTCGGTCTCCGCACGGGTCACCGCTAGGTCCTTGATTTCCTTTGTATACTTAAGTCCGTATAAATCTGCCAGGGTTTGCAGAATCGCGATGGTAGCCTCGTGATGTTCGGGGTTGCCGAAGGCGGAACCGGCGGAAATGATAATGATGCTGTGCTTTTGCCCATCGTTTAGCATATCCTTGACCAGTTCCCCGAAGGACTTCGCCACGCTTGATGCTTCCGCCGCGACGAACCCCACGTTGTACGGAAGCATCTTATTGTCCTCGACAAACGGAGCCTGTGTAGCGATATACATTCCCAGCTCATTGGCTTTGGCGATAGCTTGGGGAATAGAACTGTTTTGGTAATTCATGATCCCCTGGCAGCCCGCCGCATAGGCATTTTCCATGAACGTCATGAGTTTGTCCGCATTATCAA
Source organism: Treponema sp. (assembly GCA_031259345.1). Lineage (GTDB taxonomy): Bacteria > Spirochaetota > Spirochaetia > Treponematales > Breznakiellaceae > JAIRLQ01. The sequence continues at coordinate 1,674 of JAIRLQ010000373.1, read as the reverse complement.
TGGCCTCGGAAAACATGAACTCCACATTGAGCCGGGGTCCCACATAATCCTTGAAATACTTCTGCACCAGCAGGGCGTTGGAATCCAACTGCCAGAACACGATGCCGATCTTCACGGGTTTCGCCGTATTTTTCGGTGCCTCGGCTCCGGCACCAGCACTGAGCCCTGAAACCGCCGCCGCCGTGAGCAGAATCACGAAGACACCCCTTAAAAAACCTTTTGTGAACATTTTGTTCCTCCTGTAAATTTATCAACCTTCACGAGCCGGTAGCAAAACGGCCCGCTTGTTGCCCATTAGCAGAAGCAAAAAAACAATACCCCGTACACCCTGTACCAGGCTCGCGCTGACGCCAATCATCAGAAGGCCGTTGTTGAGAGCCGTAACCGTAACAGCGCCGATGACCGGGGCGAAGGCCCGGGATTTACTGCCCCCGAATACCGGCATACCGCCCAGTACGATGGCGAGCATTACATCGGTGTTTATGGTGCCGCCGGTGGTATTGGTAATAGAACCGGTACGGAATACGATAAGCAGCGCCGCTAGTCCGGCGCCAAGACCGGCAATGACAAACGAAACAACCAGTGCCCTGATTCGGGTAAGGCCGGTTAATTCAGCGCATTTTTCATTGGAACCGATCATCTTCAAATGCCGTCCGATAGACGTAAAATGAAACACAACTATCGAAAAGATCACAAAACCGGTGAAGATGATATAAGGAACATAAGCATTCTTTACCCCGCTGGTCATGGCGTAGGGCAGATCAATGCTTGAACCGCCAAGAATCACAGACTGAATGGCTGCAAGCAGGATCATCATAACAATGGTTACGTGGATAACCATGACATTGAGTACAGCGGAAAGCAGGACACAGACGATCATGATTGCGATACCCAGCAAAACGGCTGTGGCAAACATTATAAAAAGCGATTTTGTCGCCATATAGATCATTGCCGCCAGGGTTGCCACCAGCGCCGTACACGATCCCATGGCGATATTGATATTTCCTGTAGCAAAAATAAAACACGCCCCGGTGGAAACAGTTGCCACAATCATGGCCTGCTGAAGAATGACATTAAGGTTACGGGCTCTTATAAAATTGCCTTTTGTCATTGAGGCAAAAAAGAAGCCGATAACGAGAAGCATCAGGATTGGAAGCATGATCAGTGTCCAGCGGTTTTCTTTTATTCTTGAAATCTTCTCTCCCATATTCATCTCCCCTATACCATGTATTCCACAAGCTGACTTTCGGTAGGCGCCTCTTCCCGCCGTTTTTCGCAGGAAATTTCGCCGTCCCGCATAATAATAATCCGGTCACTCATGCCGATAAGTTCCGGCAGTTCCTCGCTGATAAGTACAATAGACTTGCCGGTTTTTTTCATTTCATAAATCAATTTGTACATGGCGGCTTTAACGCCTACATCTATGCCTCGGGTCGGGCAATCGAGAATCAAAATATCCGCATCCCTTGCAAGCCATTTGCCAAACGCAACTTTCTGTTTGTTTCCGCCCGAAAGGGTATCCACCGGGTGATACACCGAAGCGCATTTTAAACTAAGGGCTTGTACCTGACGGTCAACATATTCTTTTTCTTTCTTGAATGAGATAAATAAACGCAAAAACTGGTTAATCCGGTATCCGGTGCTGGCTATATTATCAAGGATTGACGCTCCAAG
>JAIRLQ010000368.1 GCA_031259345.1 Treponema sp. | reverse complement strand
TTTTTATTACCAAAAACAAATAGGGGATAAGGAGGCTACCTCGGAAGGGTATGTTCACAACACTGAAGATGACGATGTGAATCAAACGCTCTATATGAATAACAGAAGTCAGGGCCGCTTCCGGATGAATCTGCAGATTGACAAGGAAAACATGGGGATGAAAGTTCGTTTTCAACAAGACCAGTGGACAGATCAACAAGTGCCCAAATGGGATTACGCGTTTGCTTATGGGCATTTTTTGAATAACCAGCTCAAAATTTCCGCGGGAAAATTGGGGGATTCGCCCTGGGGAGCGGCGGGCCCTGAGATGTGGACAGAGCTGGATACCAGAATAGGAATCCGTACTGAGATAAGCCCCAATATTTTACCCGGCCTGAATGTGGGTTTTGTATTAAATGACTATAATGCCGGGGTGATGCAAAGCGCAAAAACCCAAACAATAGGCGATATTCTGCGCGAGTCCGTGATGGGAATCGCGTATACTCATGATCTATTGGCTCTGCGTTTCTCATACCGGATGGACAGTGAAAATGATGAAGATCGCGGCGCTCAACTGGTTTACCGGCTGGAAGAGCGGGTTTTACAAAACTATCTGGAGAATTTTCAGATTTGGGCCAACGGCTGGTATCAGGGGCTTGCCTCCGAGGACAAAAGCGCCCTTGAACTTGTAAACTGGCTGTACTTCCAGTATGCCCCTCAGTCTTTTACCGCCCAGTTTCGCCTTGGGTATAATATATCCGAAGAGCGGCATATCCTACAGGTCAGGCCCGCTTTTTATTACAACTTTTTTGATAACTTTCTGAATGTGGGCGCGTCATTCCAGTTTACCCAGGATTTCGGTGAAAACAAGATGTATAAAGATTCTCCGTATCTGCGTTTACAGGTGGAACCGATGATCAGGGTAAACTTTGGTACCGCCTACATCGCCCTGGTGTATCAATACAGGAATGAATATGCGACAAAAGATAAGGACGAAGTTACCAATATCCATTGGGTAAACCTCCGGGTTGTGTATACCTTCTAAAAACATTTTTGATAAATTACCTGCTGCCACCGGAACTATTCTCTGACAATTTCAAACTGTCAGAGAATAGAGTTGTTTGGAAATTTCAGTTTCTGAACAGCTTCCGCTAAAAAGGACTTGCAAGCTAAGCGCAGGCTGGCGGATAAGCAACAACGAACCGAATGTTCGCCTTATTGAACAAGTCCAATATACCTGAAATCTAAAATTCATACCCGTTTTTCAATAATTTATTGCTTACGAACAAAAAAAGAGGGAGGGTATAATTTTCCAAAATGCCAGTGTTACGGTTCATTGCTATGGAATACTGAAAAGCGGGATGAAATGTGTTTCGAAAATATTAACGTCAAGGGCCTTCAAAAAACCGGGTTTTGGGAAAGCCGCGTTATTCTATTTATTTTCACGATTTTCACCGCACTTGGCATGATTCTTGCTCTCTCTCTCTCTCTCTCTCTCTCTCATAAAATACTCACCGCCAATATTTACGGTTAGTTTCCATAATATCAGGGGAAAATTTATCTTCTCACTTTTCAGGAGGGCTGGGCCGCCGTTTGGACGGCGTCCTTTTTTATGGAGAATTCTCAATGAAGTACCCCCATAACCGCCGAAGGCATTAGTTTTCATGGCTTCGGCGGCGGCGCCGTTCAGCCTTGATATACAAAATCAATTTTAAGAAGGACTGGAGGGTTTTATGGAAAACAGAAAAGGTTTGAAGGCGGGTATTGTCGTATTCATGGCAATAGTGGTTTTATTTTTTCCCGGCTGCCCGCAGGCAACCGATGAAACGGAAGACCCGGGAACAAAGGCGGGGGCCCCGTTTATTACCGTCCAACCCGGCGATTATCAGCCTGCGGTGAACGAACAAATTTTCTTAACCGTGGAAGCAAGCGTCTCAGACGGCGGCGTCTTGTCCTACCAGTGGTATAAAGCAGACGCGGTGGGAGTTACCGGAATCGAAATCGCGGAAGCTGTCAATGCCTGGTATGATCCACCTACGGATAGCCCTGGAACAAATTATTACTATGCGGAAGTTTCCAATTCCAACAATGAAACAAGAACTTCCACCAGGAGCCGTTACGCGACGGTGTTTGTACTCGATCCGGCAGCGGCGGGGACCCCCTCAGGCGGCTTCAATATTTCGGTGGATACCAGTGAGAATGCCAAACATCAGTTTGTCCGGGGTTTTGGCGGGATGATAAACGCCTGGGGAGCGCCCTGTCCTGATGTAACGATTACTGACGCCGATACGCTTTTTAATCCTGACAAACTGGGCCTGAACATATTGAGAATGATCATCTATCCCGAACCGCTGGAAGATATTATGAATGGCCTGGTGTATACCTCAATTGATAATTCGGACCTTTTCGACATCGGCAGGCTGGTAAACAAATACGGCGGTATGATTATCGGATGTCCATGGAATCCGCCCGATGGCTACAAAACTGCCAGTGGACATCTGGACCCCAATTATTATGCGGACATGGGAAACCATTTGATTACCTGGGTCAAAAAGATGGAGGCCGGTATGGGCGGCGGCAACAAAATCTTCGCCATTTCCTCACAGAATGAGCCGGACGATAACGCCACCTGGTGCATTTACACCCCTGAAGAAAACCTCAATTTTGTAAAGGAGGTATTCCCGCTGATCCATCAGGAGATACCCCATGTAAAACTGTTCCCCGGTGAATACACCAGTTTCAATTCAAGCCTCTATATGCCGATTGTCAATGATCCTGAGGCCCTTGCCCTGGTTGACGGTTTTGCCGGTCATTTTTACGGGGGCCAGATAGGAGAACGGAAAGACTGGGCAATCAATGCCGGAAAAGAAGTGTGGATGACCGAACACCTCCGCAATACCAACGCCAACAAGTCCTATGACCCAACCTGGGCGGCTGTTTGGGATTTTGCGGCTGATTTCCATACCGTCATGATACACGATTACAACGCATACGTCATGTGGTACGCAAAACGTTTTTACGGATTAATTGGCGATTCCGAACCGGGCGTAACCAATCAGCGGAACGGCGCGCCCCAGTTGCGCGGTTATTTCATGTCCCACTACTCAAAATACGCCGCCGGTAAATACCGGTACAACGCCAACTGGGTCGGCGCTGACTGGACTAGCGCCGCGTCAGAGCCCGCCAATATCCGGGCCACCGCCTATGCGGACGACAACGTTATTACTATGGTGATGTTTAACAATTCCACTGCGGCCTCGGCCACGGATACCTGGGTGAACATCAGGCTGCCGGTGGCGATCAAAACCTCTTTCGCCGTTGCTACCTACAACAAAGGCGGCCCCGCGCCGACGAACAGCGCCCTGGCCGATACAACGGCAAGAATGGAGCCCGCCCCGGTGGTTATGAGCGCCGATATGAAAACCGCATCGGTAAAACTGAACCCCTCCACGATACTGTCGGTAAAGTTTTACAAGTAAATAACAATGGAGTTTGTTCCAGGCCGGGAGGCATGGGACAGACTCCGCCGAAAGGAATATGGCATGAAAAAACGCTTAACGTTGTGTTTGCTTGTTATAACCGCGGTTTCGCGGGCGTCTTTCGCCCAGGAATTTAATTTCTCCGGTGAAATAAAAACCGGCGTCTATTGGGAATCCCGGAAGACGGGAGATGCGGATCCAAAACAGTTGATGGAGCTGGGGAACACCGATGACGCGGGCGGATTTAGCCCCGCCACCGGTTTTACCGGTATTCCCGGACGTTTCAGGCTGAACCTTGAATTTAAGCCTGTTTCGACTATCGGATTCAAAGTCCGCTTTGAGGATTCGACGTTTACCGGAAGAACCGTTGCCTGGTCGTACTCCTATGCATACGGCAATTTTCTGGAAGATCAACTGAAAATCAGCGCCGGGAAACTGGGGGATTCTCCCTGGGCAACCGGCGGCCCGGAGTTGAATACCTCTGTGGACGAAAGTTTTGGGAACAGTTTTGCGGGTGTCCGTACCGAATACAAACCGTTTTTTGCCCCCGGCCTGGACGCCGGATTTTCCCTTAATCCGGTAAGCCACATGGTTGACCGTACCAGGTACGATGTGGATTTTGGGATGTTTATGCGGGAAACCGTTCTTGGTATCGGGTATACCCATGAACTGTTTGTTGTCCGGTTTGCCTGGCGCCTGGACGGGCCGGATAAAGACAATGTGCAGGGTGAAGACGGCCATACGATGGTTTACCGGGTTGAAGAAAAGATACTGAAAAACCATGTGCCGGGGCTTTCGGTTTGGGCCAACGGCCGGAATACCGGTTTGGTCAACGGAGACGGTTCATACAAGAACTACACAAACTGGCTTTACATCGGTTTTGAAGAATACGGTTTTAATGCCCAGTTGCGTACCGGCCTTGAGGTGGCAAATTTGCAGAAAGGTGAGTATTACAAGAAGCTGCTGACAATCAAGCCGCTTGTTTTCTATTCAATTACCCCCATGATAAGCGCCGGGTTTACCTTTACCTTTGCCAAAGATTTTGGGGCCCTGAGCCAGGTTGATTATGACAACATGACCATAGAACCCCAGGTCAAGGTTACGTTTAATCCCAATGCCTATGCCGCCTTTGTGTATGGGTTCCAGCAACTTCCCCGAATCGGCGCCGTGGAAACGGCAAACTACATAAATCTGCGCCTGGTCTATAGTCTCTAGGCGCGGGATGAAAATGGACTTGTTCAATAACCCGGTTGCTTATCTGCCAACCGGCGCTTAGCTTGCAAGTCCTTTTTAGCGGGAGTTGTTCAGAAACTGAAGTTTCTAAACAACGCCAATACTAAAACCGGCAAAAAATTTGCCGTAAGGAAGTTTTATGAAAATAAAGAATTTGTTACTCAGAACGGTTGTCTTTCTGGCAGTATTGCTGTCTGTAACGGGGTGTCCGCAGGAAGTGGATGACAATAATAGATCATCCGGTACGCCGGACACTTTGATAACCGCCATAAGTATTGGCGGGGTAAATGTTGATCCCCTGCCCGCCCCGGCGGCGTCTATGGAAGCGGCGATAGCGGGATCGGCGGTGATAAACACCGAGCGGCCTCCTGCTGAAAATGAGGACCCAAACAATTTTTATTATAAACCGGTACAGCCGGTGTCGGTAAAACTTGCCAATGTGCACGAAAACGCCTTTTTTGCGGTCTCGGCCCCGGATGAGTATCCCCCGGAAATAAGTCTTTCCGGCACGCCGGAGGCGTCAAATGCGGCGCAGGTAACCCGGAATATCGCCGTTACCCTGCCGGATATCAACAACTACCCGGCCGGGCAGGTTGTCTGGATTAAGGTGGTAGCCGCCGATGAATCAAAAACCGAATTTTACAAAATTGCCGTTACCAGCGAAACCCATGATACCGCTATTATTTCCATGACGCTCAACGGAAACGAGGTGCTGGAGGCGAATCAGTCCGGGCGCATTGGCCCG
>JAIRLQ010000333.1 GCA_031259345.1 Treponema sp. | reverse complement strand
TTGGCGATCACCTCGTTGACGTTCATGTTGAGGGAAGTTCCCGCGCCTCCCTGCAGGGCGTCCACAATGAAGTTCTCCGTTCCCTCACCGGAAAGGAGCCTGTCGCAGGCTTCGACAATGGCGCGGTACACGGGGGGTTTGTGAGCGAGCTTCTCCCAGGTAAGGGCCGCGGCCTTCTTTACCAGGATCATGGCCCGGAGCAGAACCGGCCTTGTTCCCCCGCAGCCAAGGGCAAAATTTTCAGAGGCTCTCAGGCTGTGTATCCCGTACAGGGCGTCGTCCGGAATTTCCCTTTCTCCTAATGAATCCTTTTCAATACGCATATCAGTCTTCCATTAATGCGGCAATGCCGGGAAACATTGCGACGCTCCGTTTCAGGATTCCCTGGATATAGGCAATGGTAATCCCGTAATTGGTAAAGGGGATGCCCTCCCCCTCGGCGCATGTGCGGCGGTAGACCATCTCCCGCTCGTTCAACATGCAGGCCCCGCAGTGGACGATCAGTTTATAGGGTGAAAGGTCTTCGGGAAATTCGGCGCCTGAGCTGAAGGAAAAATCAGGTTCTTTGGCGGTATAGTTTCGTATCCAGCGGGGGAGCTTTACCGTGCCGATGTCGTCGCACTGGCGGTGGTGGGTGCATCCTTCGCAGATCAAAACCCTGTCGCCGTTTTCAAGGCTGTCAAGGGCCTTCACGCCCCGCACGGAAGTTTCCAGGGAGCCTTTGTAGCGCGCAAAGAGAATGGAAAAAGACGTAAGGGGAATATCAGGGGGCGTGTCGGCGGAAGCCTTGGCAAAAACCTGGCTGTCGGTGATCACCAGGGAGGGCTTCTTCCCCAGATGTTCCAGGGTTTCCCGGAGTTCAAATTCCTTTACCACAATGGCGGCGGCATCGGCTTCCAGAATGTCCCGTATGGTTTGCTGCTGGGGCAGAATGAGGCGGCCTTTGGGGGCTGCCTTGTCGATGGGGGTAACCAGAACCACAAAATCTCCAGGCCGGATAAGGTCCGCAACGATTCGCAGCCTGGGTTCCCTGGGGCTGCCTAAACAGGCGATCCGTTCCTTAAGTTCCTTGATGTTTTCCCCGGTTTTGGCGCTCACCAGGATTTGCCCGGCTTTGGAGCCGGCGTCCCTTGCGTTTCCGTCAAGGAGATCGCATTTGTTGAGGGCCACAATAAACGGCAAATCCCGCTCCCGGAAAAGGCGCAGCAGTTCTTCGTCTGCCGGGCAAAGCCCCAGGGGAGCCTCGGCCACCAGCACGGCTACATCGGTCTTGTTCAGCACCTGCCGCGCCTTCCGTACCCGCAGCGTCCCAAGTTCGCCTTCATCGTCAATCCCGGGCGTATCGATAATCACCACCGGCCCCAGGGGAAGGAGTTCCATCGCCTTATAGACCGGGTCGGTGGTCGTCCCCTTCTGCTCAGACACAACGGCCAGGTCCTGCCCGGTGACTGCGTTCAAAAGGCTCGACTTCCCTGCGTTCCTTGTGCCGAAAAACGCGATATGAACCCTGTCCGCCTGGGGTGTGTCATTCAGTCCCATAGCCCTGATAATAGCGCCCTTTAAAGATCAATATAAGTCCGGCAAGAGCCGCATTGCGATACCGGGAGAAAAAAGTTATAATGTGTCTGTCTGCAAAGCCGGTTGCTTTGTGGGCAAACATTAATTAAACCTGAGGAGGAAAGGGTTATGAAGAAGGTACTATTAGTATTGGCAATTGCTGTTCTGGCTATGGGTATGATTGCCTGCGCGCCAAAACAAGCAACGGCCACAGGAGCCGCGGCTCAAACCGCGTCTCAGGGCAGTCTTGAAAGGATCATAAATTCCGGAGTGCTCCGGGCAGGCGTCGCGTTAAGCGGGCCGCCTATCGGCGGACGTGACGATACCGGCCAGCCCTACGGATACGATGTAGACTGGGCGCAAAAATTTGCCGACACTTTGGGGGTCAAACTTGAGATAACGGAAGTTGTGGGCGACAACCGTATCGCGGCTCTTACATCGGGACGCATCGATGTTATCATTGCCAATATTACCGGCAATCTGGAACGTTCAAAAACCATAGATTTTTCCATCCCCTATCTCCGGGCCGGAATTAAAATGCTGGTGCGTTCGGGTTCGCCTTACCAGACCATTGACGATCTTAACAAAGCGGGTCTAAAAGTCGGCGTGGGCCGCGGTAGTACCGGCGAAGATCTGGCGGTTAAATTCGCGTCCAACGCGGAAATTGTGTATACCACCGACTTTACCGAACAAATGCTTCTTCTCCGCCAGAACAAGGTTGACGCGATATTCGAAGACAATACCCTCCTCGATTTTGCCGCCGGCCAAAGCAACGGCGAATTGTACGCGCCGCCCAAACTATATACGAGCGATCCCATTTGCTTCGGGCTTCCCAAAGGGGATATAGAATTTGTCCGCTATTGCGACTTGTTTGTTTCGTGGATGATAAGTTCAGGATGGCAGGCCGAGACTTATGAAAAATGGTGGGGCGTGCCGCCCGCGCCGTTAAACGCTCCCTGGTAAAACGGGCTTAAAAACGCATTTGCGTATGCAAATGTAAGGTCTGTCCGCAAAGCCGTACCGGCTTTGCGGACAGACGCTAGCTATTCTCAAGGAAGGGGCGGTATGTATCTTAATTTCAGCTTTTTATTGCGCTATTCCGCCGCTATCTTTCGCGGCATTCAGTATACCGTTTTAATATCAATCCTGTCACTCTTCTTTGGATTTATTCTTGGCATTTTAGTCGCCCTTATGCGGCGCTCAAAATTTGCGCCCTTTAGGATCATCTCCGCCTGCTGGGTTGAATTCCTGCGCAATACTCCGTTTCTGGTTCAATTGTTCTTTTTGTATTACGGGCTTCCGGAGTTGGGGATAAATACCGAACCCGTAACAACCGCGATAATAGCCCTTTCCATAAGTTCAAGCGTTCCCAATTGCGAAGTAATCCGTTCCGGCCTTATGGCGGTAAAAAAAGGCTATTACGAAACTTCCCATGCCCTGGGGTTTTCTGTTTTCGAAACTTTTCTTTATGTGGTGCTTCCCATTTCGCTGCGCCTGGCATTTAAGCCCCTTACAAGCAATTTTATCAACCTTGTGCTTACTTCTTCCGTTGTATTTTCAATTACCGTTAACGAAATGATGGGGCAATTTAAAACCATTGCAGCCGGAACAGCCAGGCCCTTTGAAGTTTATTTAACCATAATGCTGTCCTACTGCGTCTTTACCTTCCTCTTGTCGTTTATTTCAAAAATAATTGACAGAAAAATTTCCATTACCCTTTAGCGGAGGCAGTTGATGTTTGAACGGTTTTTAAAACTTACCCCCAACGATGCGCTTTTCTTTTTAAGGGCTACGGGAGTCACCTTGGGAATTACCCTTGTATCGATTACCCTGGGCAGTTTACTTGGAATTATATTTGGCATTATCCGCTGTTCAAAAATAAAATTGCTAAGCGCTCTCCCGCTTGTTTATATAGAGCCGTTTCGCAATTCCCCGCTGGTAGTTCAGCTTTTTTTGATTTATTATGGGCTCCCTGTCGTGTCCAATATTGTATTCAGCGATGTAACTGCCGCAATTATTACGCTTTCGCTTAATACCGGAGCGTTTTTTGCGGTGATGGTGCATAATTCAATCAAAAGCATTCCAATCGCCCAGTGGGAAGCGGGATATGCCCTTGGACACAGCAAGCTTTCCGTATTTATTCATGTCATTACACCCCAAAGTTTAAGGCTTCTTTTGCCAATGGCAATTACGCTTTATATAAACCAGCTCCAGTGTTCGTCAATGGTTTCGCTTATCAGCATGATAGACCTTTGCAGAACCGGACAGATATTGTCCCTTAGAACTTTCAGGCCATTCCTTATTTGGGGAATAGTCTTTGCCATTTATTTTGCCATATCTTTTCCCCTTGCAAAACTTGCGCGCAGAATTGAAAAACATATTGATTTTGCATACTAACGGAGGCCACAAACCAAATGATTGAAGTCAAGAACATAACCAAGTCTTTTGGAGACCTGACGGTACTTAAAAATTTTAACATCAATTTTGATGAAAAAGGCGTTACGGTTATTCTGGGCCCAAGCGGTACAGGCAAAAGCACATTGCTCCGCTGTATTAACGGCCTGGAAACAATTGACTCGGGCGACATAATTGTAGACGGGCTTTCGGTACTGGACAAACGCAATTTAAGGCAAATCCGCCTTAAATGCGGCATGGTATTCCAAAGCACAATACTGTTTCCCCATCTTACGGTATTGGAAAACCTGATTTTAAGCCCCGTAAAGTTATTAAAAATGAAAAAGTCCGACGCGACAGAAAGGGCCAGGGCTCTGCTTGCAAAGGTAGGTTTAACAACAAAAGAAAAATCAATGCACAACGAACTTTCCGGGGGCGAACAGCAGCGCATTGCCATTGCCCGGGCTTTAATGATGAACCCCAGCGCTTTACTGCTGGACGAAATAACATCCGCCCTTGATCCCGAAATGAGCGCCGAAGTTCTCAGGCTTTTGGAAAAGCTTGCGGCCGACGGAGTAGTAATGCTTATCGTTACCCACGAGCTGTCGTTTGCCCAGCGGGTTTCCCAAAGGGTGATCTTTCTTGAAAGCGGATCTCTGGTTGCTGACGCGCAAAACAATGATTTTTTTAATAATCTAAAATATAATAACGAACGAATTGCCCGCTTTATGCAGCACATTATGCAATAAGGCTTAGGCCCATTTATGGCAGCGATTATTATTCACGGCGGCTGTTACGACATAGTTCCGGGTAAAGAAATACAAAAACTTTCCCTTAAGGGTATACGCACATACGGGGAAAGGGGTTTTAAAATGCTAAAAGAAGGCGCGTGCGCCCTTGATACCGCGGAAGCCGTGCTGCATCTTTTGGAAGACGACCCCCTTTACGACGCCGGCACCGGTTCTTTTAAAACCCTAAATGGCGAAGTAGAGATGGACGCCTTAATTATGGACAGCGAGTCCCGCTGCGGCGGCGTAATCGGCATACAGCACGTACAGTATCCAAGCCATGTGGCGCGCCTTGTAATGGAAAAGACGCCCCACAATCTTTTGTCCGGCCCGGGGGCGGAACAGTTTGCGTTTTCACAGGGCGTGCCATGGTTTAAAGTAGTCCCCAACGACGACGGCTTTGGAAGCGAAAGCCCCGGTAACATAAAACGCATGCTGGGGGATATTCACTACTACAACGAATACCGCAAACAGGATTCGTCCTTTTCCACCGTTGGCGTAGCCGCCCTGGACAACAGGGGATATTTGGTTGCCGCAACTTCCACAGGAGGCATAAGGCGCAAAATGCCTGGCCGCGTCGGCGACTCCGCGCTGCCCGGCGCCGGCACCTACTGCACCAAAGAGCTGGCGCTTTCCGCGACCGGCGAGGGCGAAGGAATTACCCGTATATGCCTTACCGCCCGCATTGCCATGGAATACGAACAAAACAAAAACCTTACAGAAGTTCTAAAAAAAAATATCCAAAGGGGCTCGGCCATAGATTGCATCTGCGGAGTAATCGCCCTTACCAAAGAGGGTGAATATTCCTATGCTTTTAACGGCGCTTTTATGGCGGTTTACCACAACAAAACGTAAACGCGGCGCCGCGCGCGCCCCTTCCCCAAAAGGAAAATTCCTGATATATTAACAAAAATATACGCTTTCCCGGGCATAATTTCGGGTCAAGCAGATCTTAAAATCACAAGGATTTTATAATGATTAGAGGCGGAGATATTGTAAAAGGAAGCTGCCTGCTCCAGAAGGGGCAGCCATATCTGGTAGTGGAGCGGGAATTCCATAATCCCGGAAAGGGCACGGCCATTGCCCGCGTTAAAATGAAAAGCATCAAAGACGGGTCGGTGCTGACCTTGACCATTCCCACTCAGCAGGAAATTGAAGACGCCCAGGTAGACGTCCATTCCTGCCAGTTCCAGTTTTCTGATTTGGATAATTACCACTTTATGGATAACGAAACATACGACCAGTACGAAGTCCCTATTGCCAGCATGGAAGACAAAAAGTTTTATCTTAAAGACGGCGGAATCTACGAACTTACCATTTGGGAAGACAAAGTTATCGATATCAAGATTCCCTACAAAGTGGTTTTTACCGTTGCG
>JAIRLQ010000194.1 GCA_031259345.1 Treponema sp. | reverse complement strand
GATCAACGCCCCGGTGCTGAAATCCCACGGGTCTTACCAGGTAACGGGGGCCATAAAATCCTATATGGGAACCCCGTCAAATTCCCTGACCAATATGTCCCCCCATCAGAGCGTGGGCCGGGGCGGCATGGGAACCCAGATGGCAAAAACCCGTTTCCCGGTAATTACGATCCTCGACATGATCTACATCACTCCGGAGGGCGGCCCTAACGCCGCTTACTCCCGGGCGGTGCAGAAAAACATGATCGCCTGCAGTGCCGACCCGGTGGCCCTGGACTATTGGGCCAGTAAAAATGTCCTCATGCCGGCGGCCCGGGACATAGGAAACCGCCGGGCTTCTTCCATGGATCCCAACGGCCGGGAACCCGGTACTTTCGGCTACTGGCTCCGCCTTTCTATGGAAGAACTGCAAAAAAACGGTTTCCCCGTAACCATGGAGGAAAACCTCATACGGGTCATCAGGGTTAATTGAACGAGTCCAATAACAATCTATTCGGAGGTGTAATATGGAAAAGACAAGAGTTGCAATATTGGGAGCCGGGTTTATCGCCAATATCCACATGGAAAGCTATGCCCGCTTTGTTCCCGAAGCGGAAGTAGTTGCGGTATATAGCCATTCCGGGGACAAGGCCCGGGACTTTGCCAGGGCCCATGGGATCCCCGCATGGTATGACGATCTTGACAAACTGCTGGGCCAGGAGGCTGTGGATGTGGTGGATATAGGCCTCCCAAATTACCTGCATCACCAGGCATGCATGAAAGCCGCGGCCCATAACAAGCATATCATCATTGAAAAACCCTTTGCCATGACCCTGGAAGAGGCGGATGAAATGATCGCCGAATGTAAAAAACGAAATTTAAAATTGATGTATGCCGAAGAGCTTTGTTTTGCTCCCAAATATGAACGGGTCAGGGCCCTGGTGGAACGGGGCGCGGTGGGCAAGGTGTATATGCTCAAACAGGCTGAAAAACATTCCGGCCCCCACAGCGCGTGGTTTTACAAGAAAGAAACTTCAGGCGGCGGGGTGATGATGGATATGGGCTGCCATGCCCTGGCGTGGTTTCGGTGGATGACAAAAAACAATCCGGTAAAAAGCGTGTATGCGGATATGAAAACAGTCATGCACAATACGGACTGTGAAGACAATACGATTACCATTGTGGAATTTGAAAACGGCGTTACCGCCATAGCCGAAGACAGTTGGGCCCGCCACGGCGGCATGGACGACCGCATTGAAGTATACGGGGATAAGGGTAATTCTTCCGCGGATCTTTTCCGGGGCAATGCCGCCCTGACCTACAGCATCGACGGCTATGATTATGCCAGCGAAAAAGCGGGAAGCAGCAAGGGCTGGACCTTTACTGTTTTTGAGGAAGCCTTTAACCAGGGCTATCCCCATGAACTGCGCCATTTTATTGAATGTGTGCGGGAAAACAAACAGCCCTTGGTAACCGGCGAAGACGGTCGGGCTGTGCTGGAAATGATCTATGCCGCCTATGCCTCCGCCAAGTCGGGGAGCAAGGTAGCTTTGCCCTTCTTTCCAAAAGTAAAATATCCCATAGAGCTGCTCCTGGGATAATGCGGCGGGTTACCCTAAAGCCGGCAGCTTGTTGCGCTTTGTGCATAAAACTCCAAAATCGCCGGGCAGGCGCCGCCCATGAGGCGATTTTACCTCCTTAGGAGTGTACATGAAAAAACGGATATTTGATGATGCGGCCCAGGCGGCGCTTTACATTGCCGGTACGGTGGAACAGTTGCTCGAAGCCAAAAAGGATGAAGGCAGAACACCGGTGTTCTGCCTGGCCGCCGGGCACACATCCCTGCCGGTGTTCGATGCCCTGGCTGAACGGAAGATCGATTTTTCCGCCGCCCGCTTTATTGAACTTGACGAATGGCTGGATATTTCCCCGGAACAAAGCGGAAGCTGCGCCAGGTTTATGCGGGAAAATTTCTTTTCCCGCATAAACGCGGATCCCCGGAACATCAGCCTCTTTAATCCCCTGACAAATGACCCCGATGCGGAATGCCGCCGCATGCAGGAAACCCTTGGCCAATGGGGCGGCATTGATTACCTGCTTTTGGGAATGGGCATGAACGGTCACCTGGCGCTGAACGAGCCCGGCGGCGGCAGGAGCGATGTTGATGACATGAGCCGGGGCGTACATGTAAGCGCCCTCTCCGGCGCCACTCTGGCTGTGGCCCCCAAATATTTCCCCCAGGGCATGCCGCCCATTACCAGGGGCATCACCCTGGGCCTCGCCGATATACGGGCGGCCCGGCTGATCCATCTTACGGTCTTTGGAAGCCACAAACGGGAAGCGCTGCGGCGTCTCCTTAAAGCCGCCGCCGGAGTGGAAAATTCCGCCGCAACGGTAAATCACTACGCCGCGGAATTCCCCGCAGCGGCCCTGCTGGATCTTGCACATGCCGAGCTGCTTATGGATTCGCCGGCCGCGGAAGCGGCGGATTAAATCCATATCCTATATATGAACAGTTCCCAAAAGGGCCGCGCCGATTATGCCGGCGTCATTGCCGAGCCGGGCCGGTACTATAGGCGGCATACCCAGAAGTTCCCCGGCATAGATTCTGCTTTTTGCGGTTTCGTACAGTGGTTTTATGAGGTAATCCCCTTCGGCGCTTAATCCGCCTCCTATGATAATAAGCTCAGGCCTAAAAAGGGTTACCAGGTTTGCAATGCTTAAAGCGGCATAAACGATATAGGCATCTACAACTTCCTTTGCGGCGGCGTCTCCTTTTTTTGCGGCGTCAAAGGCGGTACGTCCGTTTACTTTTTCCGGATCGGCGCCGCATTCTTTCCACATAAGGCTGTCCGGGCAGGCCTGCATTTTTTCTTTGGTCTGACGGACGAGGGCGCTAACCGAAGCATAGGCCTCTACGCAGCCATAATTGCCGCAGGTACACTGTATGCCCTTATGAAACAGCACGAAATGTCCCGGCTCAAAGCCGGAATTATCCCCGCCTTTAAAGATTTTTCCGTTCATGATGAGCCCGCCGCCGAATCCGGTGCCAAACGTGATAAGAAGGGTATTTTTGCCTTTTGCCGCGTCATCCATTGATTCCGCCAGGGCGGCGCAGTCGGCGTCATTTTCCACATAAACCGGGACATCCCAGGATTTGCGGAATTCACCAATCAAATCCAGATCCCGCCAATCAAGGTTATTGGCAAATATCAGATGCCCGGTTTTGGAATCAATGGTACTGGGAACACCTATGCCCACGCTGCCTATCCGCGATTCCGCCAATCCTGCCCGGACAACGAGCCGCTTTGCCGTATCCGCCATTTCTTTTACAATAACCCCGAAAGGACGTCCGGCCCCGGTAGGCATGGTGTGTTTTGCCAGGAGCTTTCCCTCCCCGTCAACCACCCCTATCGCAAAATGTGTACCCCCTACATCTATACCAACAAAATACCGCTTGTTCCGCTCGCCCATGGTTTAGCGCCAATTATAAATACCGGCTAAAAACTTTCAATCAACCAGCCCCGCCGCAGAGCGGCTAAACTTGACCCACAAAATCCCGGTTCTTAATGCCGGTATGATGTATCATCATAAACTCCTTTTTGAAGCATTTTTGAAGCCTTACTTTGTTTCTACATACATACTCTCGGAGAATTTTACTACAATGAGATCGGATAGTCGTTTTACCGATCCCGTTGCAGGATACGAAGGCATGGGTTCCGCGGCAAGTCTGGCTTGATTCATTTGGTTTTCATCCGGAGACTCATAATTGATCCCCAGAGATTGCATAAATGCCAGGCCTCGTTTGGTTGATTCAAATACATAATCTGGGGTTGGCCAGCCAAAAAACGAATGACCAAGTACCCCTCCGGGTAAAAAGTTGGTTTTGAAATCAATCTTATATTTACCAATAAATGCAATCGGTAATTTTTCGGTATCATCTTGAAGCCGAAGAATAGATCTGTCCAATTCAAAAGCAAGCCGAACATCCTCTTGATAACGAAGATAATCGGAATAGAATAATTGCGCGGTAGTCTGCGCCTGGTATACTGAAACAAGTAATGCAATGCCTGCTATGACAGAAGAAATGGGTTTTTTATATTTTGTAATCAAATAGAATATCATAAACGCCGACGCAAAAGGCAGCGCATACATCGAACGTATCGGGGGTATGTTTCCGGATATGATAGATAATAGCATAATAGAAAAGGGGATGCCAATTCCGGCAAGAATATATAAAATCCGCCTTCCCGCAACTATTTTTCCCTGAACCATTTTGCTGATTTGAATAATAAAGCACAGCGCCGCAGGAAACAATAAAACATTTCCAATAATCCTTGATTGCCGGGAAAATTCCTTGGCTAGCTCCATCCCTGTACGGGCAAATTGCGCCATAACGGGCTCGGCGACTGATTGTACTATCGGTATATGTCCAATCGTAAGGATATATCCGTATAACAAAATCCGCAGGATATTTCTTATTATGGGCTCTTTTCCCCAAAGATTCATGTTATCTAAATATTCTGATTTTTCCGTGTTAAAAATAACGGTAACAAATAGTTTGTCGAGAAGGAAATAAGCCGCCAATGCCGCAATTACGGTGATAAAAAGCTTTAGACATAATAGTCTATATACCTGCGGTTCATAATCGGAGTGTTCCTGCAGGAGTACAAAGCAGGCAAAAACTCCGGCACAGAAAAGTACTATAATTGCCTGATATACCGATATCATAAGAACAAGCAGGGTAAAAGCGCATATAACTTTTCCTTTTTCGTTATGAAGAAATCCCTGGTAAAGCAGGTAAATCACATAAGGGCACAGGAAAATCATACATGCCGTTTCTGCCGATTGACACACGAAATAGAACTGTTCTGCCCAAACCGGCATGGTCATAAAAAGCAAGGCAAAGGGGATGAGTTTATTATTCCTGCCGGTATTTTTGCCGAAAACAGACAAGCAATAGGACCATGAGATGGTGAAAAGCCATATAAAGCAAAATGTGATAAAGAAAGCGCCTACCGGGTTGAATTCATGGATATACCAAAACCGGTGTAATAGATCTGATCCAAACCGGCCAATTTGAACAATCCATTTTTGATACGATGCTTTATCTGCTAAAAGCAATTCAGTATCAATACCAATACTGTAGCAGACTAATTTAATGCCATAGCTGAAAAATAAGCCTATGGTTACTGAAATAATCAGCGGGACATTATTTTTACAGAATTTACAGAATCCGGAAAGGTCCATCTTTTCGGTTCCAAAATAATCAACCGTTTTCATCAAAGTTCCTTTTTGTGTGCGTCCATTTTGAAAACAATAAACCGCTGCCCTAGCAGCCTGTTGCACTTGTGGATTTTTGTGCCATCAGTAACGCAAAAATCCCGATTATCGTGGCTGCCGTGAACCGCCGGTTCGTGGCGAGAAATTGCATGACTTGCGGGACAACCAACCGGGTTGTTGAACAAGTCCAATGAAGTATAAAAATAGTGCACAGTGGTAATGTAAGCGGAAAATAAATATTGAAACGCCGGAACCGTTATAATTAGATAACTTTGGTCAGACTTTTTTAGTTTTTCCCCGATTTCTTTAATAACTTGTGGGTCGCAGGTTCTTGAAATAAAAAGATGAACCAAAGATCCAAAGGTATCTCCGGATAAATTTAATAAAAACTGTGTGTGTGTGTGGGGGGGGGGGGGGGGGGTAAATAGTTAAAAAAAAATGTAATTGAAAAAAATATTAAAAAAAACCCAACCACATAAAAATTTAAATAAAAAAAAATTTATAAAATTAA
>JAIRLQ010000112.1 GCA_031259345.1 Treponema sp. | reverse complement strand
CAAGAAGCATTTCATCGTTTTCACCCATCATAAGGTTCAAATTTTTATTTGCGGTGATAAGATCTTCCGCAGCTTCAAGACCGCCGGTTCTGCCCCAGTTACCCCAGCCCTGTCCGTTAACCTGGAACTTGGCGGCGTCATTAAGCGCCCGGCCGTTGCTGGT
The DNA here is from genome assembly GCA_031259345.1 of Treponema sp. Classification (GTDB taxonomy): domain Bacteria; phylum Spirochaetota; class Spirochaetia; order Treponematales; family Breznakiellaceae; genus JAIRLQ01. The sequence goes on along the minus strand of JAIRLQ010000112.1, from coordinate 4,158 downwards.
AAGATCCTGGTCAAAGGCGACCGCTGCATCCCAGGCCGCCTGAGGCGAAAGATTCAGCCGGGCCTGAAGAATACCGGCAAAGAGGCCTGTCCGACGTTCTTGGCCGGCTATGTTTCCCTTCATCCCACTGAGAATAATGCCAATGATGGGTTTATCCATACCAATACGTTTGATGTAAGCAAGACCAACCGCCCGGCCGTTTTCCTTGTTGTCGGAATATACGGTGGTAACAGCCCTGGCCCCTTTGCCAATACCACTGTCTACAGCGATAACGGGGATCCCTGCATCAGCCGCCCGGTTAATGGCAGGAATGACCGCATCCGGCTCAATGCAATCAAGGAATATCAATTTGACTTTCTTGTTGATGAGGGAATCCATGTTATTCGCCTCTGTCTGGGTATCATCGTTAGAATCCAACAGGGTCACATCCCATCCCAGGTTTGCACTTTCGTCCCTCAGCGTATTCGCTAAATAGGTGAAGTACGGTGAGGTCCTGGTTTTCATAACGATACCGACAGAAATCTTCGATGATCCCTGGCTTTGTGCGCCACTGGCAAATACTCCTGTTACCAGCAATGCCAGACAACAAACCATCAATACCATTTTTTTCATTTTCTTTCTCCTTCGTAAAAAAATTGTATGTAATTATATAATTACATGCCTTATTTTAGGACAACCCCTTGGGGCCGTCGAGGAACTGCCGTTAAACAGTCCGTTCAGTTTTACTAGTGGCCAATTGCAGAAGAACGGCCAGGATAATGATAATCCCCTTTATAATGTCCTGGGGATAGGGCGGGACGGATAGAAGGTTCATTACATTACCGATGAGGGCCAAGACCAGAACCCCCGCCACGGTCTTCAAAACCGAACCAACACCTCCGGCCAGACTAGCGCCCCCGATAGCGCAGGCTGCAATTGCGTTCAACTCCATCCCGGAACCCAGGTTTGGGCTTGCGGTTGAGACACGGGCCGCTGCCACCATACCGGCAAAAACGGAGAGCAGGGCGGATACGGCGTATACCGAGGTAATATACCGGCGCACGCGGATACCAGCAAGTTCTACCGCGTTACGGTTGCTCCCACAGGCAATTACGAGACGTCCGTAGGTTGTGTAATGTTGTATACACATAAAGAAAATAATAATACCGGCCGTGAGGTAAAAAATTGGATAATTAGTAGATTTAGCAACCAGTAAATCTATGGAATCAAGGGGGAGGCGGATAGGGACTCCAACAGTTAAAACATAGGAGATACCCCGTGCCACAGTCATCATCGCCAAAGAAGCTATAAAACCCTGCATATTGGCATAGGCAACCAAGGTTCCGGTAATCGCCCCCAAAAAAAATCCGATAATCAACGTTACCAGGATCGATATTCCAAGGCTCATGTTATGATTTACCAGCAAAACACCCATCATCGAAACGCCAAAGGCCATATAGGACCCTACCGCGAGATCGATCCCCCCAGTCAGAATTACAAAAAGCATTCCTATGGCCATACAAATAGGCCCTGCCTGCTGCAAAAAAATATTCCGAATATTCATCGACGTAAGAAAATCGCCGGTAAGCAAGCTCGATACAATAACCAAAAGCAACAAAATAAGGTAGGTGTTATTTTGAATTAAAAAATTTTTAAAATCCTTCCCATTTATTTTCTTCATCATGTTAAACTCCCATTGCCAATTTAATCAGGGTATTTTCGTTCAGTTCTTCTTTTCCAAGCTCACCGGTAACGATACCCTGCCGCATTACATATACTCGATCACACATCCCAATTATTTCGGGCATTTCGGAAGAAACCATGATAACGGCAACGCCTTTTTCGGCGAGCTGATTCATGATCTTATAAATCTCGATTTTCGCACCCACATCAACGCCCCTAGTGGGTTCATCAAAAACGATGCACCTACAGTCCGCAAAGATCCACTTTGCCAGGGCCACTTTCTGCTGGTTTCCACCGGAGAGACTTCTTGCATCATCTTCCGTAGAACCATACCGAGTCTGAAGGGATGCAAGAAGATCCTTCACATATATCTTTTCCTGGCCGTGTATTAAAATACCGCCCCTGCTGACCTTTTTTATGGCGGTCATCGTTGAGTTTATCCGGATACTTTGAAAGAGGAGGAGACCCTCCTTCTTTCTGTCTTCAGATACCATACCGAACCCATGCCTGATGGCGTCCCGGGGATTTTTAAATTTGCATTTCTCTCCAAAATAAATAACCTCCCCTTCGTCAACCGGATCAATGCCGAAAAGGGCCCGCATCGTTTCAGTACGTCCCGCGCCGACAAGTCCGCTAAAGCCGACAACTTCCCCGGCCCGTACATAAAACGAAACATCTTTTACCATTTTACCGGCCTTTAACCGGTTTACCGTCAAAATGGTTTCGCCGATTTCCGTATATCGATCCACGAACATCTGTTGAAGTTCCCGTCCTACCATCATTGTTACCAGTTGATGTTTATCAATATCAGTGATGGGCAGGGTTTTTACCTTACAGCCATCCTTCAAGACCGTTACCCGGTCCGCAATCTGAAAAACTTCGTCAAGACGGTGGGATATATAAATTATCGTGACCCCTTCGTTTCTAAGGCGTTTAAGTATCTCGAAGAGCTTTTCTATCTCCGAAAAGGTAAGCACCGCCGTTGGTTCGTCAAGGACAAGAATATCCGTATGCCTGGTAAGACATTTGCATATTTCCACCACCTGTTGATGCGCTACGCTGAGGGAAGCGACCTTCGCACCAGGATCAATATTATTAAAACCCAGCTTGATAAGCTGTTCTTGGGCCTTTTCCTTAAGATTTTTCCAATTAATTACGGCCCTTTTACCGGATATATTATCGATAAAGATATTCTCCGTCACCGTAAGATGGGGCGCCAGCATAAATTCCTGATAAATAACGGAAACTCCCAGGCGAATAGCGTCCAGGGGGTTGTGAATTTGCCGTTCCTCTCCGTTTATAAAAATATCACCCCCATCGCGTAAAAGAGCCCCGGCTAAAATCTTGATCAATGTGGATTTACCCGCGCCATTTTCGCCCAAAAGAGCGTGAATTTCACCTTTCCGCGCCTCAAAATCTACTTTTTTGAGGGCCTTTACCCCTGCAAACGCCTTGGAAATACCCCTCATTTCAAGGCTATTCTCTTGACCCATTAACTACCCCCCATCCAAAAAACACCTCACTTTATGGAAGAAAATTACATATTCACAGCAATTTCTCGCTAACGAACCTTTGATTCGCCGGCTGTAAAATTACGGTATTTTTAACGGAATTTGGAGATGTCCAGAAAACCATGAACTTCCTGAAATCCTTCGCATTCGCTCCCCTTTGTTTGAAATGGCACGTAAATACCGCATTAAAGAAGCTAACCAAAAAGTTTTTTATACTTTTTGGATAGCTTCAACTCTATTATATATCATAACTCAGAGCGATCATTATGAAAATTCATAATGTAATAACATTCTATCATTAAACTATTGCCGTGTCAAGTTATTTTTTGATATTTTGTGATTAATCAGTGATAATTTCACCCTTAAGAATTATCAGGGAAAATTGCACCCTCCCTGATAAGATGGAGGGATGAAGTACCCTATGAGTAAGGACGAATTAGGGAAACTGATCGTAATCCAGGGGGTCGTGGACGGGGTCTACACCGTCAAAGAGGCTGCCCGGCGGTTTACACTTAAGTGGGCAGCGGATAAAGCAACTGAAGAAGCAATTCCGGGAGCAAGGGGAAAGGGCAATGATCCACAGAAACGCAGGGAAACACCCCGCCAACTCTATATCGGCGAAAAACTGAGGCGCAGGATCAGCGCCTTGAAACAAAGCTTCTTCTATGCCGAGACCAATTTCACCCACTTCCGGAAATTGCTTGAGGAGCGGGAACACATCAGCGTCAGCTATGCCACGCTCTGTCGTATGCTCAAAGCCGTCGGCATAGCATTGAAACGGAAACACCGGGATGGGGGGAAACGGTTTTCCCGCTGGAGGCGGCGCAGTCGGTTCGTGGAACTCCTCCAGGCCGACGCAACTTCTTTCGACTGGTTTGGGAACGGGGAGCGAAACGCCTTCCACGGCTTTATTGACGATGCAACCGGGAATAGTACCGCCTTGTGCCTGTGCAAGAACGAGTGTTTGCTGGGGTATCTGGAACTC
>JAIRLQ010000032.1 GCA_031259345.1 Treponema sp. | reverse complement strand
GAATTGGGAAACGAACTTCACGGCCTGGAAGCCGAATTCCGCGACAAAATCAAAGACCTTTTCGACAGCCTGCCGGATTACCTGGAGAGTATCCAGAACGGTAAATCCATAAAAGATGTGCGCAAGGAAATCAGCGAAAAATACACCGGGCTCTTTACCCTTTTTGACGGCTTTGAAACATCCATGAAAAATACCATGGGCAAGTACCGCGCCACTGCCCAAAATCTGGGGCGTATCACAGGCGAGCTCCAGGAAGGGGTCATGCGTATCCGCATGGTACCCATCAGCCAGATCTTCAGCCGCTTCCCGCGCCTCGTGAGGGATCTTTCAAAATCCCTCGACAAAAAGATCAATCTGGTTATCGAAGGTGAAGAAACGGAACTGGACAAATCGGTGGTCGAAGACCTCCTGGATCCGATTATGCACTCGGTGCGGAACTCGGTCGACCATGGCATTGAATCCGCAGAAGAGCGCAAAGCCATGGGCAAGCCCGAGGAAGGCATGGTGCTTCTAAAAGCTTCCAACGAAGGCAACATGATCATCATCGAAATCAGCGATGACGGCGGCGGTATTGATGTGGAAGCGGTTAAAGCAAAGGCGGTTGAAAGGGGCATTATCAGCCCCAACAAGATCCTTCCTGACGCGGAAGCCTATAACCTGATTTTTGAACCCGGTTTTTCAACTTCCAAAACCATTACCAATATTTCGGGCCGGGGGGTCGGCCTTGATGTAGTGCGCCGTTCCATAGAAAAACTTAACGGTTCCGTAACGGTTCATTCGGAGCACGGCAAAGGCACTACCTTTACCATTAAACTGCCCCTTACCCTGGCTATTATCCAGGGGCTTTTGGTGCGGGTTGGTCCGGAAATCTATTCCATCCCCATTACAAGCGTTATCGAAAGCCTGCGCGTCAAACCCGAGGATATACGCAAGATCGACAATAACGAAGTCTTTAATATACGCAACGATGTCATTTCCCTGCTCCGTCTTGGAAGGCTTTTCGGCATTCACAGTGATGAACAGCAGGAATATTACTTCATCGTTATTGTAGGTTCGGCGGACAAAAAAATGGGCTTTATGGTGGACAGCCTGATTGGTGAGGAAGACGTGGTTATTAAACCGCTGCGGGATCAGTTTACCAATTCGCCGGGTATCGCCGGCGCATCAATCCTGGGAGATGGTTCGGTATCCCTTATCATTGACGTGGGGCAGCTTTTGGATCTGGGGCTTAAAAAAGAACTGGAAAACCGCCGTCTGCGGGAAGCTTCAGTTAAATAAGGAAATATTATGGCTATGATAAAAGATTTAGCGCAGGTAAATGCGGAACTTCAGGCGGAAAAAGAAAGGGCAAACACGGTTGATTATAAGATGGTTACCTTTTCCCTGGCCGGAAAGGATTACGGCGTTGACATAATGAATGTCAAGGAAATCGCCAAGGCCGACAAGTTTACCTATGTGCCCAACGCCGCCGCTTTTGTGCGGGGGGTCTACAACCTCCGGGGCGACATTATTCCCATTATCGATCTCCGATCTTTTTTCCACCTGCCGGTGGACAAAAAGGCAGACGGCCTTGAAAACATGCTCATTCTCCGGATCGAGGATCGGGTCTATGGCACCATTGTGGACAAGATAGACAAAGTGGTAGGAATAAATACCGAGAACATTCAGCCCCCGCATCCGATTTTTGGCGATATCAATATCAAATATATTTCCGGGGTTGTAGAAAAACAAGGCGCCCTCTACATCATTCTTGACGTAGTCCGTATCTTCTCGCTTAAAAAGGAAGAAGAAAAGGTCCAGCAGAGAGATGCCGCAGGCGGCGCTTTTGGAGGGGCCCCGGGCGGGATAACCCAGGACAAGATCGCAACGGCGGCTCAGGCGGCGGCTTTAACAGATTCGGCAATCGGTTTTATTAAAGAAAACCTTCCAACGCTTAAAAAGTTCTACCCGGGGGACATTAACGACGAATGGATCCGCAGGCGCTTTGCCGACTGGAGCGCGACAAGAACCGGGGACGAGCTTCAGCTTAAAAACGAGAACGAGGCCGATGAGTATCTTTCCAGCTTCTATTCCCCCGATTCGGGCAGGTTCTGGAGTGACGATTACGCCGCCATGGTAAAGAGCTTCCTGCCGGCGGTAAATTCCAATAACATACAGGTTTGGAATATAGGCTGCGGAAAGGGCTATGAATCTTTTTCCTTTGCGTGTATACTAAAATCCCGGTATTCGGGGGCGCATATTAAGATATGGGCTAACGACAGCGATATTATGGCAATCAGTCAGGCTCCGAACATGATTTTTGAGCTGTCTGAAGTGCCGGAATATTGCCAGCCTTTCCTGGTTAAAGGCAGAGCGGGTTATTCATTCAGTCAGGAACTTAAAGATTCCATTGTCTTTGAGTACCACGATGTCCTGAACGATAACCCATTGCCGGATCTGGATTTTATCCTGGCCCGGGATCTTTTGTCTTTCCTGCCGGAAGAGCCCCGGTTTAGAATTGTTTCCGGCTTTGCGGAAAAACTGAAGAGCCATGGCATTGTTTTCCTGGGCAGGAACGAGATAATGCCCGGAAACGAATGGGGCCGGGTTGCAGATGATCCTGTATCGGCATTTGCGCATAATGGGTAAACCTTAATATCATATTGAAAGGAGCATTTGTATGAGAGTTGAATATATCAACCCCTTTGTTGAAGCGGCTTTTAATGTCTTGAAGGAAGTCCTGGGTACCGATGTCAAACGGGGCGACCTGTATCTAAAATCATCTTCCATGCAGATAATGGGTGTGGCAGCTCTGGTTGGGCTTGCCGGTGATGTGGAAGGCCGGGTTCTTTTTGATATGAATAAAGAGTCCGCCCTTTTTGTTGTCAGCGCCATGAACGGGGAGACCTTTGAAACCATGGACGAAATGGCCAAAGCAACCATTCAGGAGTTGGCCAACATGATAACCGCCCAAGCGGTTACAAAACTCCACGACCTTGGATTTAAGTTCGATCTTACCCCGCCCGCACTCTTTACCGGCGACAACATGGAAGTTTCCACCAATATGGGTAAAGAGGTCGAAGCCCTTATCGTCCCTATGCAACTGGGACCCAACGGGGCCAATGGCAAAATAGAGATCAACGTGGTTATTAGGGAACGGGTATAGTTTGGGGCTGTCCGAAAAGTAAGTTTTTCAAACTTTTTGAAAAATTTGTTCGGCCTTTAGTCCGAGGACAGCTTCTTTAACGCTCCCTTGCCCAAAATGTTGTAACCTGATAAAGTAAATCGTGATTGGGGTAGTTTCAAAACTAACCGGGTTTTGAAACCGGCTCGATTATTTACGGCGGAAAAGGGCGGTTAGCTCAGTTGGTTAGAGCACTGCTTTGACATGGCAGGGGTCACAAGTTCAAATCTTGTATCGCCCAGAAACGCAGGCCCTGTTCGGGAACGGACAGGGCTTTTTTATGGCTGCGCGGTTTGAAAAAGCTATTAACAAAGGTTCTTAATATTCAACATTTTGTAGACTGGCGGTCGGTCTGTATAGCTTCCGCAATACTTTCCGGCATCTATAGCAAAAAGAAGAAGCACGGGTTTTCAACGTTTAGCAATCGCATTTGTCTAATGATCTTTTTTCAAAAAAAACTGATTTTTATGATATTCAAGGAGGCCGTCTTTTTTCATTCTGCCCAGCTCGGCCGACATTGAGCTTCTTTCTACGGCAAGGTAATCCGCTAATTCCTGCCTGTCAAAAGGGATAGTGAATTTAGCCGATTTTGAATTAAAAGCACAGGCGGAAAAATAGGAAAGTAATTTTTCCCGCGTACTTCTTCTGGAAATATGGTCAAGGGTTTTTACAAGAGTAATATTGTTTTGTGACAGAATATTAAGCATATTAGCAATGATTTGTGTGTGGAATATACAGGCGGAAGAACAAGTCATGCTTAATTTCTTTCCGGAAAATAATAATACTTCTGAATTTTCAGTTGATTGCAGAGTTACCGGAAAACGCCCAATGTCGGAAAAGACATAAGCCGCACCAAAAATATTACTGGCCTGTATATGTTCAACGATATTACGGTTTCCCCAAAAATCTTCATGTATGATAAGAAGGCGGCCCGAAAGGAGCAAGCCGAAATGTGTCGCCTCATCTCCAGCCATAAATACAAAACTGTCTTTTGGGTACCGTTTCCGCCGCGCCCCAAGGCAGGCCAGCATTTTTTCGGCATCCCCGGGTTTAATATTTTCAAACAGTTTGCAAGTGTCCATAATATCGCCTATAATCTTCATAATAATTGCAATTTCATCATATTTCCGTTGTAAATACAACATACTTCTTTGTATATATCCATTATTATATGGCTATAAACTTTAAGGAGCTTAGGTGATACGTAAAATTATCAATATTGATGCGGAAAAATGTAACGGCTGCGGTCTTTGCGCGAAGGCTTGCCATGAAGGTGCAATTGAGATGATTGACGGAAAAGCAAGCCTTACACGGGAAGCCTACTGCGATGGCCTTGGAAATTGTCTTCCGGTTTGTCCAACAGGCGCCATCAGCTTTGAGGAAAGAGAGACTCTTGCCTTAGGCGCGGCGTCCGGCAAAAGGCCGGATTGGCCAATACAGCTTAAACTTGTTTCGCCTGACGCGTCCCGGTTTAACGGAGCGCATCTTCTTGTAAGCGCAGATTGCGCTTCCTATGTGTCTTGTAATTTCGCGGGCGATTTTCTTTCGGGGCGCACGGTAGTTATAGGTTGTCCCAAACTGGACAATATAGACTATAGTGAAAAACTAAAGGCAATTATTGAAACAAACAATATAAAAGACATTACCCTTGTTATCATGGAAGTTCCATGCTGCGGAGGGCTTAAATGGATGCTTTCCCGGGCTCTGGGGAACGGAACTTCCCTTTGGTCTGTTCAAGAATCAAGCCCCGCTCCCCTGGGCATTCCATGCCGGGTTATAACTTTAGCTATTGACGGCAGGGTTTTGAAAGAAGAGAGTTTATGACATACCGCTGCCCAGGTTCAGAAAACATAAGGACGCCGAGCTTAACAACAAAAATTTGTCCTGTATGCGGCAATGATATAGATCTTTTTTCCATTGACATGCAGGCAACTTGCGATAAATGCGGCTTTGTCGCGTTCAACGACACAAAATCCTGCGTCAAATGGTGCAAGTATGCGCGCGAATGTGTGGGAGATGAATTGTTTGAACGTATTATGGGTTGTTGACTAATTTTTCTTTTTTTGGCATATTATCCGGCATGAAAAGTTTTCCGAAAAACCCGGTTTTGCTCATTGTACTAATGGCATATTTGGGTTTTACAGCCTTTTTTGCGGAAAATTTTATTTTTACGCACCTTCACCATAACCATAACCGCCACGGCGCCGGAGGATGTTGTTCCGTCTGTACTGAAATAAAGCTAGCTCAACTTCTGGTTGAAGGCTTGTGCCATATTGGTATTACTGCCCTTATCGCCGGGCTTATTACCCATGCAAAAAAATATATAAAAAAAATAGCGTTAATTTACCTTGAGGTAATAACGCCTGTCGCGTTAAAAGTTAGGCTTAATTTTTGACAATAAACTCCTGACAAACATTTTAAAAGCTACAGTTTTCTTTGGTGAATTTTTTCACCGTAAATGTATTTTTCTCTATAGCAGGAGCTTATTATGAAACGAGTATATGTTCTCCTAACAATGCTTATTTGCATTTGTTCATTTACTTTTGCCGGCGGCGCTAAAGACAACAAAAGCGCAAACGGCAAAGTTACGGTTACGACGACAATATTTCCGCCGTATGATTTTACCCGCGCTATTGCCGCCGGTAAGACAAAAGGAAGTTCACTTGTGAACTTAGCCATGCTGCTGCCTCCGGGCGCCGAAAGCCACTCGTTTGAACCCACACCCCGGGATATAATCGGCATTCAAAACAGCGACATCTTTATCTACGTTGGCGGCGAATCCGATGCATGGGTCGATAGAATTTTGGATTCCATGGATACGAACAAAATAAAAATTATCAGGCTCATGGATACTGTTGATGTAGTGGAAGAAGAAATCGTTGAAGGCATGGAAGAAGAAGAGGAAGATCCGCTCCTGGAGCTTGGCATTGAACCGGAACCGGAATATGACGAGCACATTTGGACTTCCCCTAAGAATGCCGCGCGGATTGTGGAGGCCATAACAAAGGCGCTTTGCGAAACTGATACCGCAAATGCGGATTCTTACCGGGCCAACGCCGGTTTATACAGTGCAAAACTGAATGAACTGGATACCGCTTTTCAGGCGGTAGTAAATAACGCAAACCGGAAAACAATTGTTTTTGGCGACCGTTTCCCCTTCCGTTATTTTGCGGACGCTTATGGGCTTTCTTACTTTGCCGCGTTTCCCGGTTGTTCTACCGAAACAGAGCCAAGCGCGGCAACAGTCGCCTTTTTAATTAACAAAATTAAGGAGGAAAGAATACCTGTTATTTTTCATATTGAACTCTCAAATGAACGCATGGCGGATACCATAGCGGGAGAGACGGGGGCAAAAAAACGGCTGCTTCATGCCGTTCATAACATAAGCAAGCGGGATTTTGACAGCGGTGTAACGTATCTGGAACTAATGACCCGGAATGTGGATACTTTACGGGAGGCATTGTGGTAAGTTCCGGGACAAAAAAAGAAACATCTGAGTAACGCGATAGGGCTGTCCGAAAAGTAAATTTTTCAAACTTTTTGAAAACTGTTCGGACAGCTTCTTTAATGCGGTATTTGCGAAGGTTTCTCCGAAACCAGGTTTCGGAGAAACCTCGTTTCAACGAACCGGAAGTTAGTGTTATCG